>CANHTV010000131.1 GCA_947463285.1 Verrucomicrobiaceae bacterium
CCCATAGGTCAAGATGGCGAATTTATCCCCCTGCCCCTCCAACCATGGATCAATGAACAACCACAAAGTCAGAATAACCGCCACAGCGGCCACGCCCAGATGAAAACCCCACTCCCGTAGATACAGTCGCGGATTAGCCGAGCGACGGAGATTGATCACATGCTCCAGCGTAAAAAGCATCACCAGCAGTCCCGTGCTCCAATGCAGCTCGCGGGTGATTTCCACGATAAAACCCACCTCATAAATCACCGTCGCGAGCACCGCGAGAGCCAGTAGGCGGGAGAACCACCGAGGTAGGCGTTGATTCATTACTTCAGCGGGCGACGGAAAATGGGCAGAGGCGTGGGGCAAGGAGGTTTATCATAGCGAGAAGGTCACAAGGTCAAGAAGCGACCAGCGCCTCAACGCTCCTGAAACTGGATAAACAGCAGCAGTAGAATAAGCCCCAATATTACCGCGATGGTGACTTTGACCCAGCTGATCGGGTATTCGCCGGTGATCTTCCCTGTGGCTCCATTGACCGCCACCTGATAGGTTTTGGCCCCGTAAGTGTAGGACAGAAGCCAAACAGGCAAAAGAGTGTGCTTAAACGTCTGCGCACTGAACTGAGGCGCGATGCGCAGACCGCGATGGGTATCACCGGGGATCTGTCGGGCACACTCAGCGCGCACGATCTCTGTCATGCGTGCCCTGGACTGCTGCGCCGCCTCGATCAAATCCGTCTGGTATTGTTCAACGACCCAGCCCGTCAGGTAGCCGGGATCATAGGGCAGCAGCGCCGTCGTTGTGGGAAAGGGTTCCAGATCGACCAGGAGCTTGGGATGCACGCCCTTGGAGGCAGGCACTAAAATGTCATCGTAAAACTGATGTACTTCACCGCTGGCGTATTCCCAGCGTGTGCGTTGTTCACTGCGCCCCTGGCTATCGGTGGTGTAGTAATGATAACCCGCCTCAGCTTCCCAGGGGCAGTCCACATGGGCATCAAAGGTCCAATAAGGCAGATACAGGCCATGCAGGGTGTCCGTCAACGCCTTGTCACCGACATCACTGCGCGCCCAGAAATGGCTACCATACCAGCGGCGGATGCTTTCACGCACCTGGCTTTCCGAAACCTGAAACGGCAGCTGGCTGCCAGGTCGAATGGGAGACTGCATGTCATCCACTGATAACAGCGCAGGCGAGCCACAAAAATCACAACTCTGTGCCACGCGTTTTTCATCAAAGACCGAGATCGCGTGGCAGCTCTGGCATTTCACCGTCTTGCGTTCTGCTGCCCAGCCACGTTTTTCATCAGGCAGCGCCCGTAGCGCCTCGGCGAGATCATTTTCCCCCACCAGTGTGCCGTCACCTTGAAGCTCCGCTGGTGAGACGGTGCTGCAATAAGGGCATACCAGCGCTTTCTTCGCAGGTGTCCAAACAGCCTGCGCACCGCAGGCAGGGCAGAGGTACTTGTTGAGGGCAGTGATCTCAGCCATGAGCGGTGAGCTTTAACCGAGTTTCGCGCCCAGCTTCTTCAACATGGCTTCGAGCATCTGGCCGTATTTGACGTAGCTGTCGTACTGCTCCTTGGCCTTCTGCTCTGGCGAGAGATCGTCCGCAGCTCCGGCTCCGTGGAAAACAACCGCCACATGTGGCTCGATGCTGATGTAGCCCTCGTAGCCAGTGTCCACCAGATCCTTCATGATGCGCTCCGTCTGGCCTTCACCTTCACCGGGAAAGGTATAGACCGCGTCATTCTTGGCCTTGTCCCAGATGCCATCCTTCACATGCACATGAGCCATGTAAGGCTTGATGGCCTGATACATCTGCCAGGCATCCTGCTTCTGGCCTGGACGATCACGATCATCAATGAAAACCGGATTGCCCGTGTCGAAGACCCACTTCATCCCAGGCACAGCCTCAGCCATGCGCTGCACGTAAGTCGGGCTCATGCCGCCCCAGTTCATGCAGTTTTCATGCACCACCGTGAGGCCTGCATCAGCAAAACGCTTGTTGATCTCGATCATGCGGCGGATGCGCTCTGGGGCAAATTGCTCCTCCAGATCCTTGCCGGCTTCATCCTTACACACCGCATAACTCATGACGCGGATCAGTTTGGCACCGAGGCGCTGCATACGAGGGATCGCACGGCTGATTTCGGCCTCTGTGATGCTGAAGTCATCTGTGATCTTCTTCGCCCAGTTTCCGATCAGGGAGCCAAAGCCGCTGATCTTCATGCCCTCGCTGTCCAGATGCGCCACGACCTTGTCAAAAACGGCGTCTGGGATCTCATGCAGGTTTCCCTTGATGCCATCAAAATCCAGGCCTCGGCACTCAATGCTGTCCCAGCCGAGCTGCTTGTGGGCCTTGATTTGCACATCCAGGCCTGCGCCTGCTTCGTCTGCGATTCCAGTAAGTTTGATCATGATTGATTCGTGGTTAGTGAGGCGTGGAGATAACGACACGCCTCGCCCAGGTCAAGCAAACGCATCACTGAAGACTGGGAAAACACCCCCCCATTGCAACCTTCGTCTTTTTAATACCCACTCAGGCGACGACAATGGGCATAGACGCAGCGTTTAAAACCAGCCCATTTGACTCCAGGGCGACCATTGTCCATCAGGAAATGAGCGTAGGCTTTTTGAACCGGCTTCATACCAGCACGAGGCCATTGATAATGAAGCACGACATGACCGAGCGGAATGTGATGTTTCCACATCAGATAAGCTGTAAGTCTTGCCGTGCGGTCAATGACGGTATTCAAATCAACTCCACGATACTCACACATTTCGATGCCGATAGAAGTCTGGTTTCCAGGGTCTTTGAAGTCAGCATGACCACCCTGCACATAGGTGGAGAGATGCTGCATGGATGAGGCTGGACACAGCAAGTCACTATCGTGAACGAGGACGTTCGTGTCGGCAACTCCATGGTGAGTCTCCTCAGCACCATCGGGTTTCGCGCCCAGTTTTATGACAACGGCACGGATTTTCTATTCACCTTGGGAATAAGAAAACCAGACTGCGTGCTCATTGATGCCAATATGCCGGAAATGAGTGATTTAACGGTCATGGATAGCCATCTGCCGCTGCTTCTCAGCACAGGCAGCGTGGACGAGTATTTGTGGCATACCGCTGAGTAGAAAGGTGCCTGCGGTGTCCTGCTTAAGTCCTACTGCATCGATGACCTCTGCGCCAAGATCAATCAAGCCCTTGGCTGTCCAGGCTACGTGCCAAATCACTGTCCATGGCCATGTCCGCTCTTAGGCCCAGCCGTCTGGAAGCCTGCCTTTTCAGGCATTCAGCCCAACCATGCTACAAGCACTGCCAGAAAGAAATGGAGATCTCACTGCCACTCGTCCCGATCTTGCCACTACGGCAGCAGCTCAGTCGAAATTTCTCGCTCAGGGCACCTGATCTAAGTCTTCAGACTGTGAGTGAAACGCGTACATTCGCAGGCTGTGCTTCGTAATAAGAATCATGCGTCTTTGCCCTGCCCTTTTCCTTTTCAGTCTGCCTCTGGCACAGACAGGCCTAGAAGCGCAGGAAAAGCCCAAAGTGCCAGTCATTGAGTTCAAAGCGCCACCTCACGATTATCTTCAACATGAGCCAGCGGATCGCTTTGCGGGTCTGCTGAAAAGACTCCGATCAGGCGAGGTGCAGCTTGACACCGCCGACGATAAAACCCTCCTCACCAGTCTCTTGAAGGCTCTCGACGTGCCCGTCTCATCACAGATGCTGCTCTTCTCAGCCACCTCCCTGCAAAGTGAAATCATCAATCCTAGAAACGCGAGGGCGCTTTACTTCAATGAAGACACGTATGTCGGATTCGTGCCTGGCGGAAAAGTCGAAATCATCAGCATGGACCCGACTCATGCTGCTATTTTTTATATCTTCGAGCGCCTACAACCCGGTGGTCCCCTGCCCCTGATCAGCCGCTCTGATAAATGCTTCAACTGCCACGCTGGCAACGCAACCAAACGCGTACCCGGCCTCATCGCCGAGTCTGTCCTGCCCATGCTCAGCGGAGCCAGCCTGGAAACCTACCGGCGCGATGAGCAGGGACACCAAATCCCTCTGGAAAACCGGTTTGGTGGTTGGCACCTGACTGGAGGGCATCATCTCACCGAGACACACGCCAATCTCATGGGCGTGACCCGCGCCTCCAGTGGCTTCACCAAAATGTCTGTCGAGCCCGGTAAAATGTGGGACATCAACCGTCACCTCTTACCCACCAGCGACATCCTGCCCCATCTCGTTCATGAACATCAGATCGGCTTCGAAAATCGCGTCTTCCACGCCGCCTATCTCATGCGCCAGATGAGCGTCGAGGGCCGGGGCGAACTGCCAATGAGTGCCAAGACAACTGTCGAACTACTAGCAGACGAACTGGCTCAATATATTTTATTCGCCAACGAAGCCAAACTTCCGCGACAAGGCATCGACGGAGATCCCACCTTTATCCGTGAATTTCAGCGAAATCAAAAACCACTCAGCAACGGTGCATCCCTGAAGCAGTTTGATCTCAAAACGCGTCTCTTCAAATACCGAGCCAGCTACATGCTCTACACCGAATCCTGGCAGCAGTTGTCAAAGCCACTGAAAGACCGTGTCTATTACAAAATGGCCGAAGGTCTGCGTGATCAGAATCCCAGCCCAGCCTACGCCCACATTCCGTCGGAGGAGAAAAAAGCCATCCGCATCATCCTGAAAGAAACACTGCCAGGCCTGCCAAGCTGGTGGCGTTAAGCCCGAGAGCGCTTTTTGCCTAGAGAAAGCCATGTTCAGAGAGAATCTCTGGCTTTAGCCATAGATTGAAGTGGGTCTATTTTACTTGCACGATTGAACGCTGCGCCACGTAATGACATCGAATCAACGCCTTCGACTGAATTCAATTCCTTTGGCGGCGTCTGAAAAAGCCATTCTCACCATCAAGGTGCTGGTGGCAGTTCAACAAACCAAAACCAACAAACACCATCCATGAAGAAACTCATCGCACTCGCCCTCTCACTCTTCGCAGCCTCAGCCATGGCCGCTGAATTCCCAGACATCAGCGTTGCTGACCTCAAGGTCGCCATCGCCGAAAAGAAAGTCACCGTCATTGACGTCAATGGCTCCGACTCCTTTGCCGCAGGCCGCGTCCCAAGCGCCATCGACTTCGAATCCAAAGGTGCTGAACTCGAAAAACTGCTTCCAGCTGACAAAGGCGCACTCGTCGTCGCCTATTGCGGTGGCCCAGGCTGCAACGCCTACAAAGCCGCTGCCAAGAAAGCTGCTGCTCTTGGTTACACCAACGTCAAGCACCTCGCCGCCGGCATCTCCGGCTGGAAGAAAGCTGGTGAATCTGTCGAGAAGTAATTTCTCAACCTGCTAATCAGACGCCGGGATGATGGACAAAACCACATCCCGGCGTTTTTATGTCTGCATTCCATCTCTCCTCACTCTGCCATGAAAAACATCCTTCTCGCCCTGAGTCTTTGCCTCACTGCCGTCCTCTACGCAGCCGATGACAAAAAATCCTTTACCTATGAAGGCCAGATCACGGGAGTGGTGTGTATTTCCTGCAAGGCGCACATCAGCGGTGCCCTCAGTCAAAAGCTCCCAGGTGTCATCAGTGTGGATGTCAAAGCTGGTGAAACACCTGAGCAGCAAAAGCTCATCATCGTGGCTAACAATGAAGCAGTGACTCAAGAAGCCGCGATCAAGGCCCTCGGCACCTACGCTAAGAACTACCAGATTCTGAGCCTAGCCAAGAAGCCTTGATCGGTCACTGAAACGTCCAGGCCAGGATTCGACTCTTTTTCTGGCCCTGAGACATCTCCATGACCTTCACCTGCGTGGCCTTCACATGCTTGAGTGAGAGCTGGAGTCTTGGGAGATGCGCACTTTTGGAGACAAGCGTGCTAAACCAACGGCAGCGTGGGGCTAAAACGAGACTTTGCGTGATCATGCGGCGAATGAAATCAAGCTCACCGCCTACGCACCAGAGTTCACCATTATGGCCACCGAAATTAAGACGAGCGCTTTTTTGCCCAAGGTTTTTTTGTTTCCTGAGCGCGCCTTCCGCGGCCTCTGCGGCAGAACTGTGAAACGGCGGATTGCACATTGTCAGATCCAGACGCTCCTTGTCAGAGACAACGCCACGAAAACACTCCGTGGCTGATTTTTGCAGACGGCAGTCGATCAAACTCGCTACCTTGGGATTACGCTTCACGAGTTTTTCCGCCCAACGATGCGCCTGAGGATCAAGCTCTGCCGCGATAAAGCTCCAGCCGTATTCAGAGGCTCCAATGAGTGGGTAGATGCAATTCGCTCCACTGCCGATATCCAGCACCCGCACCGCTGAGCCACGCTGGCCGGAAATCAAATCGGCGAGGTAATGAATGTAATCGCTACGGCCAGGAATCGGCGGGCAAAGGTTACCCGGTGGGATGTCCCAATATTCCAGCCCGTAGGCCTGTTTTAACAGCGCCTGATTCAAGATCTTAACCGCCAGTGGGTCCGCAAAATCAAGACTGAGTCCACCATGAGGTGCCGGGCGCACATACGCTGCCAGAGATGGACAGGCTGTGATCAAGGCCGGGAAATCGTAGCGCTCACGAAAACGATTCCGCGGGTGCAGGCCAGGTTTTAAAGGCGCGCTGTTCACCGGCCACCTCCAGGCGGCGTACGGTCATCGCCAAAGTATTTTTCACTGCGATAACGCAGCCAGACTCGCAATACCTGCGGTACCTTTTCACGCTCGGCTTCGCTCAGGGATTCATAGAGAATCAACGCCTTCTCACGTTCACCGCGGCAGGCGCGGTTGTTGTGGGACTCCCAATAACTGCGTGCCACCCGGATACGGCGACAAGTTTCCGCGATGAGCGCAGCTCCGGTCAGCGGCTTGTCGGGATGTTTCTTTTTGGCAGGCATCGGCAGATTTATTCCTTCACCATGGCCGGTGCATTTTCGGGCAACTTCAGACTTGGTTCGCCACCGAGGTAGCCGAGAGAGCCAAGGAACTGATCCACCTGTCTGGCCGTGACTTGAATCCAAGGCTCACGATTAAAAAAGCCATGTGGCATGTTCGGCGCGCTCCACATCTCGGCACGGAGCCCGAGAGCACGAGCCTTGCTCACATACTCGTCGCCGCCGGCTTTGAGCGCGTCGGCACTGCCGAAGAAGAGGATGGCGGGTGGCGTGTCTTTGCTGACAAAGCTGTTCGGCGTGATGGCCTCGGCCATGTCTTGGCTGATGGGGCTTTGGGTATTGGCCCGCTCCTTGAAAAGCGTGGCGATGTTCATGGCTGGGTTGAAAAGAACGAGCGCGTTCGGTTTGGCGGAGATCGTCTTGTCATCTGTGGCGGCATCAAAGCCGGGGCAGAGAGCTGTACAGGCGGCGAGATGACCACCGGCGGAGCCTCCAGCAGCGATGATTTTATCAGGGTCGACACCCAGCTCCACCGCGTGACCGCGCACCCAGCGGATGGCGCTTTTGGCATCCTCCACCGCGCTGTCGGGCAGCGTTTGGTGGATGTTGGCAATGCGGTAATCGGCACAGGCGGCGATCATCCCCCGGCTGGCAAGATACTCAGCCTGGGGGACAAACTGGGCGTAGGTGCCGCTCTTCCATCCCCCGCCAAAAAAGAACACCACGCAGGGGCGCAACATAGCAGCCTGCATCTCCCCGGCTGGGGAAAAGACATGCATATCCAGCTCCCCCTGGGGTGTGGTTTTATAAAGCAGCTTCCTTGTTTTCACCGGCTCGGTGGTGAGCTTGATGAGCGCTGTTTTACCCTGACCTTTGGCCTTTTGAGCGTGGAGCAGAGGTGTGAATAGCAGCAGGAAACAAAGAAGCGTTTTCATGAGATGGCGGAAACATGACAGGGTTTTAAGCTGCGGCTATCGCGAGCGCCTGATCGAGATCGGCAAGGATGTCGTCGATGTGCTCGATGCCGACGCTCAGGCGCAACAGATCCGGCGTGATGCAGGCACAGAGGGTTTCGAGTTTCATGGTTGGTTAGAGGGGCGAAGATAAACGTCAGGCTGGCGCGACAATCTCAAAATCTTGCGGATTACTCACGCCGGATGGACTCCATCAGGCGACCGCGCACGGCCGCTGAGACAGCGATGGCACAGACCAGCACGCCAAACAAAAGAACACCTGCCAGCAAGGCCGTGAGAAAGCCCACCGGCAAGTCTCCACCGCCACTTGAGACACTGGGCCACACCGCCAGCAGTGCGCAGCTGACGCCTAGAACGAGACCACTGACCAGCAGCGCCACATGCTCGCCGAGCACCAGCTTTTTCAGAGAAGATGGCAGGAAACCGAGAGCCTGCATGAGGCCCAGCTCACCACGACGCTCCAGCACATGCCTGGCCACCAGCACTCCCAGCCCAGCCGTGCCTAGCAGCACGCCGAGCCCACCCAGGATGGTGAAGATGCCGATGTAGGTGTTTTGCACCGCCAGAAAGGTCTCCAGACGCTGTTTCGCAGGCTCCAAAGCCAGACCACGCGGCTCAAGCTGACGGGTGAGATGCGCGCTGATCTCCTCCAGCTTTTCAGCAGGAGCATCGATGAGAAAGAAGCGATAACCCGAGGCATCAGGATAGGCGCGAAGGAAGGCAGACTCGCTCGTCACCAGCTTGCCTTGCAGCACGGAGCCCGCCAGCAACCCGCTGAGCTTGACCGCGAACGTCGCCCCCTCGGCGTTTTGGTAGTCGATGGCATCACCCACGCCTTTTCCCAGTCCCCACATGGCC
>CANHTV010000132.1 GCA_947463285.1 Verrucomicrobiaceae bacterium
ACGGGGCGACCAAGGGCGAGATTAGGCCCCGTTTTGCTGTCATAGACCTCCATCTCCGCCAGCGCAAAGATGTAGTCATGGCTCCGTTTGGCGAGCTTCACGGCGGTGACGCGCACAAAGCGGCCCGCAACGCCGTCATCTCCCGCTGTGCCAGTTTCAAAGGGCTTGAGGCCGGGATTCTCGAAGTCGTTCATGAAGGTGGCGTCGTGCTTCCGCCACACGAGCTTCACGCCGGTTTTGAATTCGGGGTCATCGCTGACCTCGATTTTGAAGCGCACCGGAAAGCCGAAGCCGCCGCCGATCTTGCCGAAGTCATCGTAGCAAGGCTTCAGCACGATTCGCTCGACTTGCAGGCTCTTGCCGAGATCCACCTGCAACCATTTTACGGCGTCCTGCATCGGCGAGATGGCGCTGTGGTAGCCGAAGTCGGGCTTGGCGTTCGGATTTGCACCTTTCTCGGCTGCGCCGTCGATGCGTTTGCTGAGCGCGGTGTAGGCTTGACCGGCTTTCTTTTTCAAAGGCTCCTCCAGCGCTGCGATGGTGCCCGTGATCTGCTTCTTCTGCTTTTGAACAGCGGCGAACTTCTGCATTGTGGCGTCGTCGGGGTAATAATCCACGTCGGTGCGGTCAATGCCGGCGAAGACGGCCTGGAGCGAGTAGTAGTCCTCCTGCGAGATGGGATCGAACTTGTGATAATGGCACTGCGCGCACTGCACCGTGAGGCTGCAAAAGCTGCCGATGGCGTTTTGCACCATGTCATCGCGATCCAGATGGCGGGCGATCTTGCCATCGAGCTTTGTCTCCGGCACTTCGGCATGTCCGATGTAATCCCACGGCCCCGCTGCGATGAAACCCAGCGCCGTGATGCCATCGGTGGTGCCTGGATAGAGCGCATCTCCGGCGATTTGCTCCTCAATGAAGCGCGCATAAGATTTGTTGTTGTTGAAGGCGCGGATGACGTAGTCGCGGTAGGGCCAGGCGTTTAGGCGCGGCTTGTCTTTGTCATACCCATGGGTTTCGCCGTAATGTACGAGGTCCAGCCAATGCCGTGCCCAGCGCTCGCCGTAGCGTGGGGAGTCCAGGAGATGATCGACAAGCTTCTCGTAACGGTCGTCGGATAGGTCGGACCAGTCTGACAGGTCGGACGGCGTGGGAGGAAGTCCGGTGAGATCGAAGAAGAGACGGCGGATGAGGGTGCGTGCGTCGGCTTGTGGGGCTGGCGTGAGGCCTTTCTCCTTCAGTTTCGTTTGAATGAAGGCATCGATGGAAAGTGGCTTGAGCTTTAGCTCAAGTTTGGGGGAATCTTCGGCTAAAGCCGAAGCCACTTTGAGCGGCTTGAAGCTCCACCAGTCCGTCTTGTCCTCCAGCTTCGCCACGTCCACGCCATCCGGCCACTTCGCGCCTTCGTCGATCCAGCGTTTCAGCGTTTCGAGTTCGGTGGAACTGAGCTTCGACTTCGGCGGCATCGGCGTGTCTTTTTCCTTGCCACTGACAAAGTGGAACAGCGGACTTTCGGAGCTTTTTCCTGCCACGATGTTTTTCAAAGCGACGGCTTTGATGTCGAGTCGGTAGTCGTTCTTTTGCTTCTCAGCGCCGTGGCACTCGTAGCAGTGCTTTTCAAAAATCGGGCGAACCTCGCGGACGAAGTCCACTCCGAAGACGGAAGGCGCGAGTGCGAGGCAGGTCAGAGGACGAATGAAACGGTGAATCATGCTGAAGGCATCAGTACGTTCGACGGAGGCATGAACTTCGGAGCTTCCTGTGTGGCAAGATTCGCGGTTTTAAGCGCTGCGTAATGGCTTTATAGGTGCGCCACATGTCTTTTTCCTCCCTTGGTCTTTCCGACCCGCTCGTCAGTGCGGTCAGTCAGTATGTCAGCGCGACGCCCGTGCAGTCGGCTGCAATACCGCTGATTTTGAAAGGTGGTGATCTTTTGGCGACGGCACAGACAGGCTCTGGCAAAACGATGGCGTATGTGCTGCCACTGCTTCAGCGCTGGCTTACGGCCCGTCGTGAAACGCCCAGACGTGTCCACGCCCTGATCTTGGTGCCGACTCGTGAACTCGCGGCCCAGGTGACGCAGGAGGTGCTGCGTTGTTCCGTGCATTTGCCTGAGCGGATCAAAGTGGTCAGCGCGTTTGGCGGCGTTTCCATCAATCCGCAGATGATGGCGCTGCGTGGCGGCGCAGACTTTGTGGTGGCGACTCCGGGGCGTCTGCTGGATCTGGTGGAGCACAATGCGCTGCACCTGAATCACGTTGTCTCCCTGGTGCTGGATGAGGCAGACCGGATGCTAGATCTGGGCTTTGCTGATGAGCTAGGGCGGGTCCTGGCACTGTTGCCAAAAAGGCGGCAAAATTTGTTATTCTCAGCCACGTTTCCCGAGGCCGTTCATGCACTGGCTGATGGACTGTTGCACGAGCCAGCACGCATCGAGATCGTCAGTGCTCCGGCTGAGATGCCCGTCATCCAGCAGCGCGCCATCGAGGTGGACGCGATTCAGCGCACTCAGCTTCTGCGGCATTTGATCAAGAAGGAAGGCTGGAGTCGTGTGCTGGTCTTTGTCGCGAAGCAATACACCGCCGAGATTGTGGCTGAAAAACTGCGGCGTGCCGGTATCAGTGCCATGGCTTTTCACGGCGAACTCAGCCAGGGTGCGCGCAGTCAGGTGTTAGGAGATTTTAAAGAGTCTGCCGTGCAGATCCTGCTGGCTACAGATCTGGCCGGACGCGGACTGGACATCGTGGAACTGCCGGTGGTGGTGAATTATGATCTGCCTCGCTCGGCCGTGGATTACACGCATCGCATCGGACGCACGGGTCGCGCAGGCAAGGCGGGCGTGGCGGTGAGTTTTGTCACGGCAGAGTCTCACGCGCATTTTTGCCTGATCGAAAAGCGCAACCATCTGGCCGTGGCGCGTGAGCAGATTCCAGGTTTTGAGCCTCTTGATACAGCCCCGCCGCCATCACCCAGCACAGGTGGCATCAAAGGCTGGCGCAAGAGCAAGAAGGACAAACTGCGTGAGGCTGCGGCCAGGCAGGCATCTAGCCAAAGCTGAATGAGCCTGGACACCGTGTGTCAAATTCGTCACGGGTGAGCTTTTGCTTCGTCGGTGACACGTCGGAAACACAAGCCGCTGTGAATCAACTCCATCTCATCGACGTCATCGGGCCTTTTTTTCGTGGCTACGATAGGCGAGTTATCAACTGGTCCAAGATTCCCTGGGATCATGCCGGACGTCAGGGCGCAGCCTGGTGGGAGGAGGTATGCCGGGAGCTCAACGTGGTGTCGAGACAGGCCGTGAATTGGGGCTTCAACGCCGCCTCCATCGACGATGTCGCGCACCTCGCTGATCATGAATGGTTGGAGCCGGAGATTCGCCGGCGGGTGCAGCGTTATCGCACGGAGATGCAGCGTTGCTTCAGCGTTCTCAAAGGCGCGGGCATGGCGATCCATGTGACCATGGATGTTTTTTCATCGACACCCGAACTGAAGAAGCGACTGCGTCTGACGCGCACTTCGGTGAATGATTATCTGAAGCAGTTGTTGGAGCGATTCTTCGCAGACTTCCCTGAGGTGGCTGGCGTGATCGTCCGCATCGGTGAATCTGACGGCAAGGATGTGAAGGATGACTTTCACAGTCAGCTCGTGATCCAGACACCTGAGGATGCGCGGTCCTTTTTGCAGGCCTTGCTGCCTGTGTTTGAGAAACATGGGCGGCGTCTGATCTTTCGCACTTGGACGGTCGGAGCTTATCCCATCGGTGATTTGATGTGGCATCGCGATACCTTTTCGCGTGTTTTTGAAGGACTCACGAGCAAGGCACTGGTGGTCTCCATGAAGTATGGCGAGTCCGATTTTTTTCGTTACCTGCCGCTGAATCGGAACTTCTTCCGCACACCGCTGGCGAAGATTGTGGAGCTACAGACACGTCGTGAATACGAAGGCTGTGGCGAGTATCCGAGCTTCACCGGCTGGCTTTATGAGCAGTATGCGCGGGAGCTTCGCCAGGCTGAAAATGTCATCGGTTGCATGGTCTGGTGCCAGACTGGTGGCTGGGTGCCTTTTCGCAGGCTGGCTTTTCTCGATGCCGAGGCTCTCTGGACGGACCTGAACACCTTCGTGACCATTCGTGTGATCAAGGAAGGCGTGCTGGTCGAGGATGCTGTGCGCGAGTTTGCACAAAAGAAACATCTCGGTGATGCCGATGCGCTGCTGGAGCTGCTCAGGCTTGCCGATGAGTGCATCCGTGAGCTGCTCTACATTGAGGAGTATGCACGGCAGAAGCTATTCTTCCGCCGCGTGCGCATTCCGCCGATGTTGCAGGTTTATTGGGGCAATATTTTCGTCTCACACAGTCTCCGGCGCCTGCTGCGTTACTTTGTCCGTGATGCGGATGCCGCACTACGCAGTGCCCGCCGCTGCATGGATAATCTGGACCGCATGATACCTCTGGCTGAGCGCGCCAGGGTATCGGTGGCTGACATCGAATACATGCGCGACACCTTCCGGCTCCTGGCGCTTTCGCGGGAATATTACTTCGCTGAAGATGCGCCAGACATTGAGGCACGAATCCTGGAGGCGAAGAGTGTTTATAAAAAGAAATACGCCAAGCGCGGCCTGCGTGCCCGCTACCGCATCAAGACCGATTTCAAACCGCTGTTGCTGAATCCGAAGCATCTCGCCTGGGCTATCCAGTTTCTCATGCGTCGTCAGCGCGGCTATCGCGTGGTGGATCGCCTCGTTGTGCTCAGTGGTTTGTCGCTGATCTACCGCTTCATTGCCGCCCGCAAGCCACACTGGATTCCAGGCTTCGCCTCCAAAAGCGCGATGGGGGTGGATGTGGTGTTTAAATAGAGACTAGGAAAAGAAAACCGTCTCCGCCGTCTTGCGCAGCATCCAGGCTTTGTCACTAGCGCTCAGAAAATCCAGCCCTTCACGAACGAGGGCGATGGCGTCGTGGTAGTTGTGACCTGGGCCGACTTGAAAGGGGCAGTCGCTGGCCCACATGAGGCGCTCGGCTCCGAACTGGTCGCGACATTCTTTGATCATCGGGCCGAGATCGCGATATGGCGCTGCTTTTTTTCCGAGCGCGTAAAAGGCGGACGTCTTCACGGTGACTTTCGGGTATTTGGAGAGGTGCAGCAGGCGATCCAGATGTTCGCGACTGACATCACCTGCCATGCCGATGCGGGCGAAATGGTCGATCACCACGGGTGTCTCAGGATGTTGGGCACACATTTTGGCGACGGGTCCGAGATCTTCAGGATTGATCAGCAGACACATGTTCAGGCCCTCTTCAGCACCCACCTTCCACATTTCCGTGATGCCGGGTGAGCTCAGCCAGGCGCTCACATCGCGCTCCTGAGGATAAAGGCGAAAGCCGCGCACGCCCTGCTGCTTCAGCGCCTTCATCTGCCCGCGCACATCAGGCGATTTTTCGTCGATGATGGCCACGCCTGAGAACACACCTGGATGAGCCGCCATCATGTCGAGCATGTAGCGGTTGTCGGTTTTGTAATAGCTCATCTGAATGAGCACGATGCGCGTCACACCTTCAGGTTTGCAATGGGCGAAGAGCTGATCGGGCGTGAAGATGGCGGGCTTCATGTCTATTTTTTTAAAGCCAGAGGCGAGCGGGTATTTATCCGTGTCTTGCGTCCACACATGCACATGAGCGTCGATGAAATCACTGGAGCCCAGACTGGCACAACTGGCGAGCTGGGTGCTGAGCACGGCACTGGCGGAAGTGGAGAGAAAGTGGCGGCGTGTAATCATGGTGGGCAACGGTTACGTGAAGCTGAGGATGAATCTTCTTTGGAACTCCAAGGCCTGCTCCACTTGATCCAGCTCCACGTATTCATCGGCGGTGTGGGCGCGGTCGATGCTGCCGGGGCCGAAGACGATGCTCGGGATGCCGGCGCGGGAGAGTTTACTGGCATCGCAACCGAACGGCACGCCACAGGGCTCTGCGTTTAAACCCATGTCGTCAAGCACCTGCGTGGCGGTTTGCACTACGGCGGAGTCGGCGGGTGTGTCGAGCGCTTCATCGACGAGTAAAAGCGGCTCCTCCAGCTCGGCGGTGATGCCTTCAAGGCTTCGCAAAAGCTGGCGGTAATGGTCCACGGCATCGCTCGCGCGCTGACCCGGCAGCAGACGACGGTCGATCTCGATAGCGCAGCGGTCCGGCACAAAATTGACCTGAACGCCACCCGTGATGACACCGATATTGCAGGTGCCGCAGCCTACCAAAGGATGCTGCAAGGCGGCCATGCGGGTATTGTCCTCCTCGATGGCGGCGATGACTCGCGCCATGTGGGTGATGGCATTCAGGCCCAGGTGCGGCTTCGAGCTATGTGCTGATTTGCCATGCACGACGATACGGCAGCGCAACACGCCTTTGGTGGCGATGACGGCCCGCATCTCCGTTGGCTCGGCCACGATGGCGGCATCAGCCTTCAGCTCTTCACAAAGTTTCACGACTCCGCGATACGAGTATTCCTCGTCCACCACCGCAGCGAGCAGCACCTCGCAGGGTGGCGTGATGCCTGATTCCTTGAGGGATGCCAGCGCATGCATCATCGTGGCGAGCCCGGCTTTGGTGTCGCAGCTTCCACGGCCAAACATTTTGTTATCGCGGATCTCCGGCTCGAACGGCGGGATGGTCATCCCCTTCACGGACACAGTGTCCGTGTGTGCCTCCAAGACGAGTCGGCGATTCGGGTTTTTCCCCGGCAGACGAGCCATGACATTAGGGCGCCCTGGAAAAACCTCCTGCTCCCAGGTTTCGATGCCGCGTGCTTCAAAAAAGCCTCGGACATATTTCGCGACCTCACCTTCCCCCGGCCCGCCATCATAGGAGGAATTCACGCTGTTGATGCGGACAAGATCGGCGAGGGTCTGAAGGACAGGTGACATGATGTTGGGAGGGAACGCTGACTAGCGGCTGCCTCTGGCAACTGAGCAAGGACCAGCTGCTGGAGAAATAGGCTACGGTGGGCTGGTGTGGACCATGCCGTGTGCACGGCAGGTCGCTCCATTCCCTCCTGAAAACTGGTGGGCGGACGGCGTATGATACTGGCAACCATGAAACCGCTCTTATGCCTTCTCGCCCTCATTTCCACGCTTCACGCCTCAGAGCCTCCAACCTGCGAATGGGTCTTCAGCGGCGGCGGCAGCGGGCACGACAAGACGCGGGCGGTGACGACGGATCGTGTGGGGAATGTGTTTCTCGCCTCCGAATGCGTGGGGGATGCGATGTTTGGCGATCAGCAGCACAAAACCGCCGGTGAGATGGACATGTGCCTGACGAAGCTCGATGCCGCGGGCAAGCCACTGTGGGTGAGAGGCTTCGGCGGCAGCAAAACGGATCGCGCGTATGGCGTGATCACGGATGCTGCGGGGAATGCCTATGTCACGGGGCACTTCGAAAGCACGGACGCGATGGCGAACGGCGAGAAGCTGCCGAATGCGGGCAATTTCGATGCCTTCACCGCGAAGTTCACACCCGATGGCAAGCTGCTGTGGGTGCGCGTGAAGGGCGGCGAGGGTTCTGATTATGGACACGGCATCGCCATCGACTCGAAGGGGCATGTCGTCATCACCGGAGCGATCGGCGGGCAGTTTTTCTGCACGAAGTATGACGCGGAAGGTCGCGAGATTTGGCATCGCGCTCCTTCAGGAAAGGTCTCCGGCAGCGGTCACGGCATCGCGATGGATGGGAAGGACCACATCTACCTCGGTGGCAGCGCTTCGGGCATGGGAGCCTTTGGCAAAATCGTCATCGAATCCAAAACGAGCGCCGCGCTCGTGCTGAAGCTCACTCCGGAAGGCGAAGGCGAATGGGTGAACCTCATCCCGGGCACCACGAGCGCCATTTATCACGAGATCGCGTGCGACTCGCAGGGACGCGTCTGGGGCGCAGGCATGTTCAAGGGCAGCGTGAAAATCGCAGGCCAGACGTTTCAAGGCGGCACCGAAAAAGATTACGATGGTCTCATCGTGCATCTCGATGTCGCGGGCCAGGTGCAGTGGGCGAAGCACATGCATGGCCCGGGCACCGATTACTGCCTCGGCGTGACCACCGATGATCACGGCACGGCCTTTGTGTGCGGCGATTTCAATCAAGACACCGTGCTCGCCGGTCACGCGCTCGCCACCCGAGGCAGCGGCGACATCTTCCTCGCGGCGTTTGATGTGAAAGGCGGCTTGCTCTGGGTGCAACAGGCCGGCGGCAAGCTCAACGATAGCGCCTACCCCATCACCTTCCGCGCTCCTGATGAACTCATCATCGCCGGAGCCCTCTCCACACCTGCCACGTTCGGTTCACATGAAGTGACGAAGTCCGGCTCCAGTGATTTGTATGCTGCGAAGTGGAAGCTGAAACCCCTCCAATGATCATGATGAAGCCTCTCTTTCTTTTTCTACTCCTGCTGACCGCCCTCGCCTCAGCCGAGCCCAAATACGATCCCGCGAAGCTGCCGAAGGGGCATGACTACTTCGAGCTGCGCGATGGATTGGCGAATTGCCAGCGCAAGTTCACGCAGGAGAAAACCGGGCGCGTCATTTTCTTCGGCGGCTCGATCACGGCGGGTGGTGCGTGGCGGCAGCACACCTGCGATTACCTCACGAAGAAGTTCCCGGACACGAAGTTCGAGTTCATCAATGCGGGCATCGGCTCCAT
>CANHTV010000133.1 GCA_947463285.1 Verrucomicrobiaceae bacterium
AGCGTCGAAAGCGCATAAGCACAGGCGATGGTGGCGAAGGTGGATGGCACCAGCACGGTGGCGCCAAAGGCCACATATTTCCGCCGTTCCCAAGCAGGGCAGGCGTCGAGATTATCAGAGCTGGCACCAGCGAGCCAGAAGAAGACACGTTCCAGACGGTCGAGAATACTCATAGGGGGGCGCAGTCATTCACTGCGGCTGCGACAGTGCTGGAGTCCGCCGACCTGTCAACGGAGCTTCCATGAAATCACATGAAATAAAAACGCCCGCGATTTTGGGCGCGGGCGTTCAGGGGGAATTCGGGCTCGAAGTGGAATTACTTCTTCAAGAGATCTCGGATTTCAGTTAGCAAAACGATGTCAGCCGCTGGAACCGGAGCAGGTGCGGTTGCTGCTTCTTTCTTCATCATGGCCATCAGCTTGTTAGCAGGCTTCACGATGAAGAAGAAAATCAACGCTGCGGTGATGAGGAAGCCAAGGATCGCGCCCACGATCATACCAATGTCGAACTGTAGAAAGGGAACCGTTTTTTCGACAAGTTTATCCACCATTTTTTCCACACCATCAGGGCCTTTGTCGGCCACTTTTTCCGTCACCTTGATGATTTTTTCACCAAAGGAGATTTTCAAATCGGGATTCGGACCACCACCGAACATACCCAAGATGGGTTCGATGATGCCTTTAGTGAAGGCGGTAACGACATTGCCGAACGCAGCACCGATGATGACACCGGTGGAGAGATCGACGACGTTACCTTTGAGGATAAATTTTTTGAACTCGTTGAGCATGATGATGTTGTTGAGTTTAGTCTAAGGCGTCGATTCAAGTCGAATGACGCGTTCCCTACCAGCATTTTTCGTTCCCAAATGTGCCGGGTTGGTTTCCGAAAACATCCTCCGCATGACATTCAGAGGGTGCTTGTCCAAAGTGACGCGTAGCTGATGACAGCCTTCGGTGAAAATTTCGGTTGCTTCAGTTCGGCGGTTGTTTTTAAAGGCGGCTTGTGAGGGGCGATATAGGGCTGCTTTTCCTAGATTCACGTCAATCAAGTCTGAGGTTGCCGTGCCGGTCAGGTGACTCACCGCACAGTAGCAGCCAAGCTCCACGGCACGTGCCGAAGCACAGCGATTTACCCGCTCCACCCCCATTTCCGTCTCGGTCGCACTCGGGCAGAGAATGAGATCCACCTGACTGTCTCGCAGTCTCGCGGAGAGTTCTGGAATCTCAATATCGAGGCAAATGATGACGGTGATGCGAAAGTCTGCGAAGTGCCAGATCTTCAAGGTGTCTCCGCACTCAAAAGCGTTTTCCCAAGGTGTGAGATGCAGTTTGTCCTGATAAGATAAAACTCCTTCTGCCAGGATGGGCGCTCGGTTTCGGATGCTGCCGGAATCGCTGCGAGCTGGCACGGTGCCCAGCACGACGGCTTTTCCAGGACGTGACAGGCGGTCTCGCAGAGTGGGAAAAAGCTCCTGCCAAAAAAGCTCAGCCACCGCCTCCAAGGGGGCCTGAGTCGTGTGTGGCAACAGCGGCTCCAGGCCCATCCAGGTGAACTCCGGCAGCAACACTAGATCAGCTCCTGAATCCCAGGAAGCCTCCACAAGCTGCGTCACCTGCTCGGCATAGGCTGATGGAGATGTGCAGGCTTGGCCGGGATCAAACGTCAGCAAATCAAGGGTGAGGATGGACATGGTTAGGCGAGTTTTTTGATCCAGAAGGTCAGGGTTTTCAGAGACTCGTTTGCTTCATGCACTTCCTTCCAGGCAAAAGCCGCCTGCAACGATGGCTGTCTGACATAACCCTGAGCCTGCCAGAAACCATCGAGAGGCTGATAGTCGGCGGGGCGGAGCGCATGTTTTTCATCTCGATCCACGGCGCAGAAGGCTGTCACGGTGCAGTCTAGACGGCGAGCATGATCCTCACGGATTTTGCAGAACTGCTTGCCGATGCCGCGTCCGCGATACGGCTTCTGCAGCACGGATTCACCCAGGTAACAGATGGAGCTGGTGTCATACCCTGCTTTTTCAAAACAAGCCCTGAAGCCTGCATCGGCTTCATCCATGCGCAGGCAGGTTGTGGCTCCGACAGGTTTGTCTCCATCCTGGGCCAGAGCCACCAGACTGGTGGCGGCGGTCACATAGGTCTTTAAGTAGTCCCGCTCATCCTCGAGTGTGCCGTCATAGAGATAGGGATACTCGCGGAAGACTCCCAGGCGAAGTTTGCCGAGTTCTTCGAGATAAGGCTGGAGCGCCTGCCCGCGTAGTGGCGCGATTCGGATTTCATTCATGATCTCCTATCAAGATCTTTCTGGCAGATCTTCAATCAATACTTGTCGCGGAATTAATACGTTCACGATCAGACACAGAACTTGTGGAATAGGGCACGGAGTGTCTGCGTATGTTTAGGCGATGAATCTTCGTCTGTCTGCTACCCCCATTCTTCTCTGCTGCCTGAGCTTCGCCGATCTGGCCTCCGCCGCAGGAAAGATGCAATTCAACCGCGACATCCGGCCGATCCTCTCGGACAAATGCTTTCACTGTCATGGGCCGGATTCAAAGAATCAAAAGGCGGATCTCCGGCTCGATGTCCGTGAGGCAGCGATCAAGGATGGACACATCACGCCGGGCAAGCCGGAGCTAAGCATGATCATCGAGCGCATCCTCTCCACGGATGAAGATGAAGTGATGCCACCTCCGAAATCGAAGCTGGGTCATCTCGCGCCCGCAGAAATAGCGACACTGAAGCAGTGGATCGCGGAGGGCGCGGAGTATGAAGCACACTGGTCGTTCATTTCCTTGAAGCCCGAAGCCATGAAGGGGCAGAACATCGACAAAATCGTGAGCGCTGGCCTAAAGGAACGTGGCCTCGATTTGCAGCCGGAGGCTACGGCGGAGACGCTGGTGCGGCGTTTGTCGTTTGATCTCACCGGCCTGCCTCCATCTCCTGAAGAGGTGGCCATGTTCACGGCAGATCATGCTTTGAATCCTGAATCAGCGATGGAGAAGCTGGTGACGCGCCTGCTTGCATCCCCGCATTATGGCGAGCGCATGGCGGTGGATTGGCTGGACCTCGCGCGCTACGCCGACAGCTATGGCTATCAGGTGGATCGTGAGCGCGAAGTGTGGCCTTGGCGTGACTGGGTGGTGAAAGCCTTTAACGACAACCTTAGCTTTGACCAATTCATCACCTGGCAACTCGCGGGTGACCTGCTGCCGAATCCGACCGATGAGCAAGTGATGGCCACCGCCTTCAATCGCCTGCATCAGCAGGAAAGTGAAGGCGGCAGTGTCGAAGAAGAGTATCGTGTGGAGTATGTGGCGGACCGTGTGCAGACGGTTGCAACGGCGTTTCTCGGCCTCACGTTTGAGTGCTCGCGCTGTCACGATCACAAGTATGATCCGATCACTCAGAAGGAGTATTACGGGATGTTTTCGCTCTTCCAGAACATCGACGAAGCGGGCCTTTATTCGTTTTTCACGCCGTCTCCGCCGACACCAGCGATGATGCTCATGGAGGCGCCGGCGAAGGAAAAGCTGCTGGCATTGGAGTCGAAGATCAAGGGCCTTGGACAGACCGTGAAGCCTTTAGCGATGCCGGATCTAAGCCACGGTGAAGTGGCGCACTTCACCTTCGATGAACTGAAAGGAAACAAGCTCGCGGATGCCCTGGCACAGACAGAAGACAAGACTTTCGCCACGCTCAAAGGCGAGAACAAGCTCGTCGAAGGCAAGCTCGGCAAGGCGCTGCAATTCACGGGAGATGATCCGGTCGATACGCCACTGGGCAACTTTAAGCGTGAGGAACCCTTCAGCATTTCGCTGTGGTTAAAGACACCTGATGTGAAGGATCGCGCTGTAGTGATGCATCGCTCACGAGCCTGGACCGATGCCGCGAGCCGTGGCTACGAGCTATTGATCGAGGAAGGCAGACTCAAGTGGTCACTGATTCATTTCTGGCCTGGCAATGCCATCTCCATCCGCAGTAGGCAACCACTGGCAATCAATGAATGGACACAAGTCGTGGTGACAAGCGACGGCAGCAGTCGCGCGGCAGGTCTGCACCTTTATGTAAACGGCAAGCTGGCTGAGGTGGAGATCGTTCGTGATGCACTGACAAAAACAATCCAAGGCGGTGGTGGCGATAATATCAGCCTCGGCGAGCGCTTCAGGGATCGTGGTTTCAAAGGTGGGATGATTGATGATCTCCGCGTTTTTAATCGTGATGTATCCAGCGCTGAACCCGTGAATGCGGATCTGCTGAAAGCACGCGCCGAGTTCTATGCGCTGCAAGATGCGCAGCGGGAGATCATGGTGATGCGAGAGCTTCCGCAGCCTAAGAAGGCTTATGTTTTGACTCGTGGTGAATATGACAAGAGGACGGAAGAAGTTGGTCCAGCAACACCCGCCGCGCTCACACCTTTCCCGAAGGATGCTCCGATGAACCGCCTTGGTTTTGCCCGCTGGCTGACAGCCCGGGATCATCCATTGACGGCAAGAGTGACGGTGAACCGACTTTGGAATGGATTCTTCGGTCGAGGCTTGGTGAAGACGACTGAAGACTTCGGCAGCCAGGGAGAGCGTCCGATGTATCCTGAACTGATCAACTATCTAGCCACGAGATTCATCCATGGCGGCTGGGATATGAAGGCCTTGGTGAAGGAGATCGTCATGAGCCGGGTGTATCGTCAGCGCAGCATCGCCGATGCAAAGACGATGGCGGATGATCCTGAGAACCAATGGCTCGCTCGCGGTCCGCGTTTCCGTCTGCCTGCGGAGATGATCCGTGACAATGCACTGGCGACAGCGGGCTTGCTGAAACTGACAGTGGGTGGCCCGCCTGTGCTGCCTTATGAAATGACGGAAGCCTTCAAACCGGCTGGTCCAGGCGCGGGTGACGCGGTGTATCGCCGCAGCCTCTACACGAGCTGGCGACGCACGAGTCCGCCTCCGGCGATGGTGGCCTTTGATGCACCTCGACGAGCCGTCTGCATCTCGAAGCGTGAGCGGACCGACTCACCACTCCAGGCGCTGATTTTGCTGAACGGTGTCCAGTATGTCGAAGCCGCACGCGTGCTTGGTGAAAACCTGCATCGCTATGCCAAGGGTGATGTGAACAAGATGATCGCCATGGCTTTCCAGCTCTGTCTGAGCCGTGATCCCGATGCGAAGGAGCAGTCGATCTGTCGCCAGCTTTATCAGGAGCAGCTGGCCCATTATCAGGCCGCGCCCAAGGAAGCTGAAGCACTCTTCAAGACCGGCAGCGCCAAGCGTGATGCCACCATCCCCATCCACGAAGCCGCTGCCGCCACCATCCTTGCCCAGGCCCTCATGAACCACGACGCCTGCGTGGTGAAACGGTGAATGATGTTTTTAACCACTAATGGACACTGATGAACACTAATTTTCAAACCCATGAGCCAAAGGGTGCGACTGGATTCTTTTCCAAAAATTAGTGCCCATTAGAGAACATTAGTGGTTAGCCTAATCTCATTTTGATCCCATGATACTCAGCAAAAAGAAATCCATCACGCAAAGCTATGACGAGCTTTTCCAACAAGAGGGTTATGACCTCATGGCGGCCGTCTTTGAAGTCCATAATGAAGTAGGCGGTGGATTAGCTGAGGAAGTTTATCAAGAAAGCCTGGAAGAAGAGTCGACGATGAGAGGCATTCCATTTTCTGAAAAGCCTGGCATTGCTTTGTTCTACAAGGGTGAGGAACTGAAGAGGCGGCACGTTCCCGACCTTTATGCATTTGATGGTATCATCGTGGAACTAAAAGCTGTGAGCGAGTTATTGCCAGAACATGAAGCGCAACTTTTTAACTACATCAGGCTCACCGGGAAACGTGTCGGCCACCTCATCAACATGGCTCCATTAACTGGAGTTTCATGGCGTCGTTTTGCTCTGTGAAATCTCTACCCTATTCCTTCTATGTCTTCTTTGTCTGAATCAATCAGTGAACATCAGTTGTTAAATAGAAACCTGTCGTCCTTGAATCGTCGCCAGCTTCTCAATCGCTTCGGCATGGGGATTGGGGGCTTGGCTTTGAATGAGATGCTGGCAAAGGAGGCGGCACCTCAGGATCGCGGGGTGCTCGGCGGCACGCATTGGCAGCCGAAGGCAAAGCGCATCATCTACCTCTTCATGTCGGGTGGTCCTTCGCACCTCGACCTTTATGATTACAAGCCACTGCTGAACAAACGACACGGCGAGCAGCTTCCAGACTCGGTGCGGGGCACGCAGCGACTCACGGGCATGTCAGGGAATCAATCCTCGATCCCGATGGTGGGCTCGCCTTTCAAATTCACGCAGCATGGTCAGGCAGGCGGCTGGTATTCTGAGCATCTGCCGCATACGGCGAGCATTGCAGATGATCTGTGTGTGATCCGCTCGATGTTCACGGAGAGCATCAATCACGGCCCTGGAGTGACGTTTTTCCAAACAGGCACGCAGATCCCTGGTCGTCCGAGCATGGGAGCCTGGCTAAGCTATGGCCTGGGTGCCGAGAATGCGAATCTGCCCTCCTTCACCGTGCTCATCACGAAAGGAAAAGGTGGGCAGCCACTGGGTTCGCATCTGTGGGGCAGCGGCTTCCTGCCGACGAAGCATCAGGGGGTGCTTTTCCGCGCAGCCAAAGATCCCGTGCTGTATCTCGGCAACCCCGAGGGCATCAGCGATGGCTCACGTCGTCAGATGCTGGATCGCCTGAAGGAACTGCATGAGCATCAGCTCGCAGGCACTCCGGATGTGGAGATCCAGAGCCGCATGGATCATTATGAAATGGCGCACCGGATGCAGAGCAGCATCCCGGAAGCCACGGGCATCGAAGATGAGCCGCAACACATCCTCGACATGTATGGTCCCGATGTGAAGACGCCGGGCAGCTTTGCGGCGAACTGTCTGCAAGCGCGTCGGCTCGCCGAGCGCGGGGTGCGTTTCATCCAGCTTTATCATCAGGACTGGGATCATCATGGTGGCCTGCCGGGGGCGATCCCGAGGCTTTGTAAAGAGACGGATCAAGCCAGCGCTGCGCTGGTGAAGGATCTGAAGCAGCGTGGCCTGCTCGATGACACCCTCGTCGTCTGGGGCGGTGAGTTTGGCCGCACGAATTATTGTCAGGGCAAGATCCAGCCGAACTTTGGTCGCGATCATCATCCCCGCTGCTTCACGGCCTGGATGGCGGGTGGTGGCGTGAAAGCGGGCAGCCTCTACGGCGAGACGGATGACTTCGGCTACAACGTGGTGAAGGACGGCCTGCATATCCACGATTTCCATGCCACCATTATGCACCTGCTAGGCATCGACCACGAGCGCCTGACCTACAAGTTCCAGGGGAGACGTTATCGACTCACCGACATCCACGGGCATGTGGCCACAGGCTTGCTGGCCTGATCACTTGCGCCCCACATAGACGAATGCAGGCGGCAGATTTGCCCAAACCACACGGCTGGTTTCCACGCCCGGCAATTCCTGATGCAAAAGCTGACGGAAGCGCTGACCACTGGGCAGGCGATGAAAGCCAAAGTAGGCAAAGGTCGCGAATCGTCCGCCGGGAGCGAGATGCGGCAGCACGTTGCCAAGAATGCCTTCTTGAAGTGAGCGTGGAAAAGCGGTCCAAGGCAGGCCGCTGACGATGACATCGATGGGTGGTTTGCCTGCCAGATAGGCGTTCAGATCAAATTCCTGCGCCCCGGCGACAGCAAAGGTCATGCTTTGAAAACGGGTGCGCAACTGGCCCGCGAACGTCTCGTTGATTTCAATGCCGAGATAGTGGCTGTTGTTGTCACGCGCATCCTGAATCGCCGCCGTGAAGGCACCCGTGCCGGGGCCGAGTTCCAGGATATGTTGAGCCTTCCAGATTTCGGCTGATTCCATCATGCGTTCCGCCAAAGCGGGGCCGGAAGGCGCGATGGCTCCCACTGTTTTCCAGTTGCGGATGAATTCACTTAAAAAGGTACTGGCCGACATGAGCCATGACGCTAAGCGGACTTGCTTATTCGTGCGAATGCTTTTCCATGCGGGGAAGTTTACAATCGCATGTTTAAATTGAGTCCCTTGATCCTCGCCTTTGCCTTTGGTGCGTTGTGCAGCTGCCAGTCCATCGGCAGCTATAAGATCACCCTCAAAGATGGACGACAGTATTTATGCAAAGGCAGACCCGAGTTTGTATCGAAGACGGGATACTATCGCTTTAAGACATTCCAGGATCGTGACGCCCTGCTGCGTGCCGATGAAGTTCTCATGATCGAGGAGCAAGGCTCATGAGCGTTGAAACAATCATTCCTCGGCGTCCTTTGATTTTGGCTTCACAGTCGCCGCGTCGGGTCGATCTCATGCGTGAGGCCGGCTTCGCTTTTGATACCCTCGTGCCGGATGTGGAGGAGGCTCACGATGCTGCGCTCACACCCGGTGACCTGACCGAGGAAAACGCTAGGCGAAAAGCTGTAGCCGCCGCGGAGATGAAGCCCGAATGCCTCACTCTAGGAGCTGATACCTTGGTTTATCTGGATGGGGAACCTTTGGGCAAACCGCGAGATCTCGCTGAGGCAGCTGAGATGCTCAGCCGCCTTTCAGGCCGGGCGCACAAGGTCTGCACCGGGGTTTATCTG
>CANHTV010000134.1 GCA_947463285.1 Verrucomicrobiaceae bacterium
ACCATCAAACCCAAGCTGCCCGAAGGCACTGCCGAGTTCTTTATCGCCAGTGAGATCAGCGCCGACAGCCTCTGCTACGTGCCCGCCATCCTGCGCAGTGCGAATGTGAATTTCGATGACGCCAAACGCCGAATCACCGGCCAGAGCCGCGTCACCCTCGTCAACCCCATCGACATCAACAACCAGCGCGTGCTTTGGGACAAATTTGTCGAAATCCCCAAGGATGTCGATTTGTCCAAATGGGGCCACGAAGCCACCGAAGGAGCCGAGTTCACCGAGCTGCCTGGCGCAGCGATGAAGTCCAGCACCTACACCAGCATCAAGAAGGACTACATTGACTGGGTCTATGCTAACCACACCCTTGAAGTCAGCTACAGTCCCCTGCTGGAAGCCTACTCGAACCCCGGTGAAAAGGTCGATGAATTCAAAGCTCGCATCGCTCAGACTGCCCGCGAGCTAAGAGATAAAGCCATTGAGGAGCTGCGTGGAAAAACCACGAAGGCACTCAAATCCATCGAAGACAAAGCCAACAAGGCCCAGGCCAAAGTCGAGATTCAAAAAGCCCAGGCCAACAGCGCCAAACTCTCTGCCGCTATCAGCATCGGCACCAGCATTCTCGGTGCCTTCTTGGGACGCAAAAGTGGCCTGGGAGCCGTCAGTTCACTCATGAAAGGCAGCACCGTGACAACCGCCTCCCGCGTCATGCGTGAAGGCCAGGAAGCCGCGGCGGCTGAGGCTGAACTCAAGTCGCTGGAGCAGGACATTGCAGACCTGAACAAAACCCTCGAAGACGAAACCCAGAAAATCCGTGATCAATATGACCCGGCGACTCTGGCACTCGAAACCTTCAAGCTCACCCCCACCAAAACCAAGATCCAAGCCGACGAAATCGGCATCCTCTGGCTGCCACATGAACGCGTAAGCGGCGTGCTAAAAAAAGCCTGGGCTTAACAGAAGGGCGGCCTCATGAGCCACCCTTTTTGTTTCCTTACTCAGGCAGCACAGCCTTCAACGCCTCTGCCCAGATCGCATAACCTTTTTGGTTGGGATGCAGCGCGTCTGGCATGTTGTCTATGGAGATGCTGCCATAAGGCTCCAGCCACTTGCTGGTGATGTCGAGGAAAGTCACGCCTGCTCGTTTTCCTGGTCCGGCAGCCAGTTGGGTATTGATGTCCGTCAAAATCGCACGCTTGGGATCAGCAGCGGTTTTTCCGCGTGGGAAAATGGCCATGAGGATGATCTTGGCAGCTGGGCATTTCGCCTGGGCTTGCTCAATGATGGCGGCGATGCCTGCCACGATTTCTTCAGGACTGCTGGAGCGTGCATTGACGGTGCCCGCTAGATTGTTGGTGCCGATGTGAATGACGATGGCCTTCGGATTAAGGGTGTCCAGCTCACCGAGTTCGATACGCTTCAGTACATTCTGCGTGCGATCCCAGCCGAAGCCCAGATTCAAAACCCGGCGCATGCCGAACAAACTTTGCCAGGTTTCCGTGCCGCGATTACCCATCTTGCCACCATCAGGAAGCCCGCCCCAAAAATGGGTGATGGAGTCGCCGATCAAAACGATCTCGGGATTGATCTCCGCCTTGATCTTCAGGATGGCCTCATGGCGTTCTTCCCAGCCGTAGCCATCCTTCTCCAGCTTACCCATGGGAATGACCGCTGTGTTCACGCGCGAGAGCAGCGGGATGTGCTTGCGGATGACTGCCGCCACCTGCTGACCGAGGAATTGATAGCCCGGCTCGCCGAAATGCACGTCCTGGGGGTTCTGAAACTCAGCCAGACGTGGCTTCATGAAGGCATAAAGATCATTGATCATCACGCCATGCTTGGCCATCACCTTGGCGGCCACTTCATTGCGGGCGACAAGATCCGCATCCGTCGCATCCTTCATGCCGCCATCCGCCACCGGTGTTGTGTTCGCCCAAATCACCTTGGCACCTGTCTTTTTGAGCTCAGCCGTGATGGTTTCCAAGCGCTGCTCGTAATCCGCCAGCGGTGTTTTGCGATCATGAATGCCAAAGTTAAAATGGATGATGTCCCATGGGCCTTCGCCAAGCCAGATCTTGAGCTTCTTGAGTCCATTCGCCGTCGGGCCACAGTTTTCTGGAGCCCGATGCAGATTGGCAGCGCCCGCCAAGGCCTTGCGGGTTGCCAGGGTGTATCCACGCGAGATGGAATCACCGATCAAAAGCACGCGCGGTAGCTTGGGATCATCCTGCACATAATCCCAGGCTGTGACTCGGCCCGCCAGTTTGTCCGCCTGATACAGCGGAAGATAAAAACCCGTGCCTAGATTCTGTTCCAGGACGGTTTCCCAAGCCTGCTGCTCAGCTGGCAGCTTGGCCTTCCAAACCGCGAACTTTGCCGCCGTCACCTTGTCTCGTGCTGCTTTTTGTTCGGCAGCCTCCTTGGCATTGGTCGGCTCTTTGGCCTGTAGCGTCAGTGTGAAAAAGGGTAGCAGTAGAAGCAGGAGAAATTTCATGAGCGGCAGTAAACGCCTGCCCCTTAAAGGCTCTTGCGCCGAGCCCTACTCAACCAACTCAAGCAGGCGGGAACCTTCGACACGGACGACCCAGTTTTCGATGTTCATGACCTGCTCACTGCTGGCATCATACTGACGCTCGACGCGGCATTGAACGACCGTGTCGGCGTGCTGGAACATGGTGGGCAGGCGGTCTTCTGGGAAGGCCATGATGAGCTGCAAACCAAAGTTTCTCGCCATGGCCAGACAGTCATCAATTCGATCACCGCTGAGCTTGGAGAAGGCCTCATCCATGACGACCAGACCGAGATTTTGCGGATCTTCGCGACGACCCAGATCATAAACACGACGGAAGGCGGCCAGTGTCGCCACAAAGAAAGGAGCCTGGTTTTCACCGCCGCTCTGTTTCTTGGCACTCTTGTTCAGACTGATCGCAGCAGCATCGCCACGCCCAGCGGGCTTGGCCTCAATGTCCCAGTGGTGGTAGTAGCGGTAGTCAAGAGCGCGTTGATGACGTTTGTCTTCGAGATTATCCGCAGCGTCGATGGCGGCCATGAGTTCCGTCTTGGCGCGCTCGATGTCGTCACGGGTGGCTTCATTAAAAAGCTCCATTTCAGCGCCACTAGGCAGCCCTTTTTCGACCAGGGTCCAGATGGTGGTGTGTGATTTGTCCGCGCGACTGGTGAGCTGATACCGCCAGCCGCCGATCTCGTGATCCATGGCACGATTCAGCTCGCGCTTGGTGCGATCAGCCTCGGAAAGCTTTTCACGCAGGACGTCGAGCACTTGATGCTGCAAGCGATCCTCCCAATCAGAACGGGCTTTTTCGGCCTCGGCCTTGAAGCGCTCAAGCTCATGAGTTTCGAGATCCAGGCGGCGTTTTTCAAAGGCATCATTGCCTTCGTCTTTTACATCCAACACTTCAGCAAGTTCAGGATGATGGGTGCTGGCGATGAGATCGTTGCGCTCTTCATCGCGATGACGGCGGCATTCGTTGGCCTTGGCATTCAGTTGAACTGAGAGCGCCACGGCCATTTCGGAAGCCTTGCGCCAGGATTTGGTCTGCTGGCGAGCGGCGTCGATGCGCTCAGCAATATCAGCTTCAGTGAGACCAGTGATCTTTGAGCGTGAGTTCTGGCGATCCAGGCGGGCCTGTTCTTCCATTTCCTGGAAGGTTTGGATGGCTTCCAGCTGCTCACGCTCGAAGGGTTCAAAGCTGCCCATGCTCTGGCTAAGTCGGCCAATGCGTTCGATGACGCCTTCCAGCGTGCGGCTCAGGGATTCGACATTCTGGATGGCATGGATGCGCTCAGGGGTAGCGAGTAATTCGTAGGTGTTATCCAGCTCATCCGCTTCCTTTTTCAGACGCGGCATCTGGGAGAGATTTTCCGCACCTTCCAGGTCACGCACATCATGCAGCTGCCACTCGCGGCCACGGCTGAGAAAGGAGCGCCAGTCATCACGCTCGCGACGTGTTTGGGTCAGCGTGATTTCGGTGTCACGTAGTTCACTTTCACGCATGTCACGCAGACGGCGCATGCCTTCTTCCCCCAGAGTCAGCTCTTTTTCGGACGTCAGTTTGAGACGCAGCGGCGGATTCTTGAACCAGCCATCCAGCGAGACGGCACGCTCATGTTGATCCAGCTGGCTAAGCTTTTTCACCGGCATGACATCGCCGAGAAAATGATCCAGCCACTGCTTGGCGTCTGCGTGTTTGGTTTCCAGGAAATCGCGCACGGAGCCTTTTTTCGGGCTCTTGGCGGCAACAGCCAGTTCAGCAGGATTCAACAAGGGCTCGACCGAGCTGGGATTTTTCTGAGCCACTTCCCAGGCAGCGGCAAAATCTTCCGGCAAAATAGCCTGTCGATTCGTGCCGATGAGTGACTCCAGCAAAGGCCACCAGGCTTCCGCTTCCGGCTTCACTTCGACCACACGTCCCAAAGCAACGGCACGCTGACCTCGAGCTTTGAGAGCATTCAGCAAGGGCGCTGGGGCGGCATGACCTTCACGCAGCGTGTCCAAATCACGACGCAGGCTGCTGGCTCGGGATTCGAGTTCGCTGACCTGATTTTCCAGAGGCCTCAGATGTTCTTCGGCATCGCCACGCAAGCTGTGATAGACATCGACGATGCGATTGGCCGCATCGAGACCACGGGCCTCATCATGACCGCGCATGGTAGCGAGTTCCTTGGCCGCACTTGCCGGCAGGGATAAACCGAGCGTTTCCGCATGTTTCAGCCAGTCATCCCAGCGGCGGGCGCGCTCGCGAAGAAATTCACGAGCTGCGCGCGCGGCTTCATTCAGGGCCTTGAGTTCCTTTTCGATCTCACGGCGCTTGCTTCGATTTTGCTCTAGCACGCTGCCTTTGTCACCCAGAGCGGCACGGGCGGATTCGACCTGAGAGCGCAACTCTTCACGCTCGACGAGGGCGCGTTCGTAGGCTTCCCGGTGCTCGGCGTTTTCGGCTCGGCGTTCTTCGAGCTTGGCTGAACGCTGATTCAGATTTTCCAGAGTTTCCTCATGCTTCAGGGCATCTGCCAGATGCGCATAGAGAGCGGAGTCGCGCTGCGCATCCAGCCAGGCTTTATGCTGGGTGGAGATGCGCGTCAGCCGGGCGAGCTGGTCATACATTTTGTTCAGCCGCTCTTGCGCACGCCGATGGGCATCGACACTGGCCTTCACGGCGCGGACGTCCGGCATTCCAGGCTCCAGAAGGAAATCACGGACAAATTTTTCAAAGTTGCTTTCCGGCTCGAAGGCCATGGCTCGTGGCAGAGTCTTGGCCATCTGGCGATCATCAAATCCCAGATGCGCCCGCAGCGCCATCTCGCTTAGGTAGGTTTGCTGACGATCCCAGGCATCGCCTTCCAGATCGCGTTTCAAATGCGTGCGAAACTCATCTTCGGAGAGGAACTGCATGGCCTGCGGTCCATCTTCTTCACGTAAAAAGTCTGACCACTCCAGCCGCGTCGGTGAGCGAAACCAAACGGTGCTGGGTTTGGCTGTGGGACTTTCGTATTCAATGCGAGCCCCCCAGGTTTCACGGCGAGGCTCGGTTTGACCGGGTTGCAGCGGCCAGGTGAATTCGAGCGCTGCGAGTGTGACGCTGCTCGGGCGCAAGTAGCGCTCCTGGCCATCGCGTCCTGTGGTGTTGGTGTCACAAAGCGCATAGCCACGCAGTGAGCGGCCACTACCAGCCCCTGCGGCGGCTTTATTGAAGCGACTCTGCTGCTCACCGAGCATGACGAACTGGATCAAATCCAACAGCGCACTTTTACCGGAGCCATTAGCCCCCGTGATCAGCGTGAGACCTGACACGTCGATGAACTGACGATAGCCATACCAGTTTACCGCGAGAATGCGGCTGAGGGAGATGCGGGCGGGTGAGTTCATGCTTCTAATGTGGCCTCCTCAGTGGGTGTCAGTGGCACAAAAGAATCCGCCTTCATCTGCCAGGCGGCGATGTCATCAAAAGGTATGACGCGAGCGAGGCTGGGGAGGATCTCAATCTGCATTTCACCGAGCTGAGTCATGCCTTCTGGCTTGGTGGAACGGATCAGCCTGTGGCGACGAAGCCGGGCCAGCAGGGATTCAATGTGGGTTTTTTCCGGTGGCTCGATCTTATCGAAATAGACCTTCATGGAGGCCCAGACCTGATCCACGGTGACGACGACAGCCTCCTGCGCGCCGCTGCTGCGTTCATCATCAAAGAGACGCCACAAAGTCAGCAGCATCAGGGTTTCATCCTTGTCGAATTTACCCAACAACAGACAGGACTCCGTGCGTGGCCGGGCCTGGAGCAGCGAGCCTTCATCATCAATGATCAGCTCCAGCGCCAATGGTGCCAGGTAGTCCTCCAGATGCGCACGGTAATGATCGCGAGCGAGAAGAAAAAGATCCCTGCCGCTGCCTTCATCACCGAGTAATACACCACGTCCGAGCAGTTCGGCGAGAACCTCCCGCAGGGGAGCACGATCGGACTCTGGAACATCGCTCCAAAAGCGCGGCCAGAGAGGATCTGAAGAAGGGTTGGCAGACATGGGGCAGCAATGATGGATGTGATGCAGGCAGCTTCAACCTTGAGCGTGAATTTTTCTCCGCTGTCAGTTTTCGCGAGAAATGGTGAAACGCTCGATGCGGTGCTCAGCATGAGTATCCATGGGCACTTTTTCGGGCTCCAAACCGTGATGCCGACGCTGGCCTTGGACACTCCAGCGGACTCGTTTGCCCAGAAAAGCGGGGGCCTGCTCATAGGCCACGGCGGCCAGCAGATCCAGCAGGTCATCGGCGGTCTCAATCTGGATGTCTTCCGTGCTCGTGCTCGCGCCTTTTTCAGGCAGTAATTTCGCCACCAGACGTGCGGCACGCTGAGGCGTGAGCGCCAGCCTTTGCCTAGCTTTCCATGAGGCCAGAACGTCATCCTCACTCTGGCGCTCGCTGCTGCTGAGTCCGAAGGTCAGATCCGCAGGAGTCTTCATGCGGCGCGCTTTATAGAGTGAATCCGTACCGTAGAAAAACCGTGTCTCCAAGCACATGGGTGCAAAGTCGGCGGGCTTGTTGGCCAACTCTGAAAAACGAGCACCGCTGTGGTTGGCATTGATGCTTTCACAGTAGGCTTTGATCAGTTCAGGCCTGCGCCCACGCATCTCAGTCTGGTAGCGGTAACGCTGCTGTGATAGGCGGTTAAAGGCCGCCATACGCAGATCAATGGACTCCGCACGGCGCTTCAGGCCAGAGAGATCCATCTCCAAGCGAGTCAGGCTCATGACCGCGCGATCATAGGCATCACGACTATCGAAGCCGTAGTGTTCGCTCAGCCCCTCCGCTAGGCGGTCACGCAGCAGCGGATCTTCCTGATGCTCGGAAAGCCGCGCGCGCGCTGTTTCAATGCGTGTCAAAAGCCCACCGCGACGTAGCGCATCGTAGCAGACCATGTGCTGTCCCTGGCTGAACTCGCCATAGAGCAGATGCAGCGTGTCCGCAGCCGTGGCGCTCTGGCGCTGGCGTTGCTCGAAGTTCGACACCAGTTTTTCCACCGCGTGAAGCTGCTCGATGGCGTGCTCCAGCCGCTGCGTGAGATCGGTGATGGTGGAGCGCACCTCATCGGGTGTGCGCACATGCGGATCGAGCACGTTTTTCTCCTCCAACGTCTGGCAGAGACCACGCAGGGTGTCGGCAAAGGTTTTCAGCTCTGCGACCTGATCCTCAGCCAGATCATGCAGCATCCGCAGCACCGGGCGCAGGCCTGGGGAGATCACCGCCCAGCGCTCATGCAGGCCCAGCGTTTGATCCTCCAACCAGCCTGAGGCGATGAGACGATTGAAAAACTGTCCGGCGCGCATTCGGGAATCACGCAAGGCCGCGCCTTCATCTTCAGCCAGCAAGGACAGCGGATGCAGGGCCAGCACTTCACGGATGATCTCCACTGTTTCTTTTTGTGTCAGCCGGCCAGCTTCACCAGCCTCCAGCACCAGACGGTCCGCACAGTCGACGTAAATCGGGGCCGAGGGCTTGGCGAGCGGGCGAAAAAACTCCGCGCCCACGCTGCTGTAGAGTCGAAAACTGAGAGCTGTGGCTGGCATCCTGCTGATAGACCGCTTGGTGGCAGGATCGTCAACCAGTACATGACAGAGCGCGATTGCAAAGCCATGCCGCACAGCGCACTGTCGAGACTCATCACTCATGAAGCGCTTTTTGAATCGCCTGCTCAAACTCATCCTGACCAGCGGCCTGCTGGCCGGCATGGTTTATGTGGGCACCGATTCATTTAGCGACAGCTGGCGCAGCTTTGTCATCAAGGAACTGGCCGCGCGTGGTCTGCATCTGGACTTTGCCAAACTATTGCTGAACCCCATCGGTGGCATTGCAGCGAGCCAGGTGAAGGTCTATGCCGATGCGTCACACAAGCTGGTGCTGGCGGAGATTGATCATCTGAACATCGACTTCAACATGGGCAAGTTGATGGAGAAAAAGTTTGTCTTGGAAGGCCTGGAACTC
>CANHTV010000135.1 GCA_947463285.1 Verrucomicrobiaceae bacterium
GAAAAAGGCTGGCCAGATCTTGGCTACGAATGCCAGGTCAACAGCACCCACACCGACCCGAAAAAAACCGGCAGCCTCTACGGTGTGATCAACATCCTGGCGCTGCTCCCAGACCAGAAAGAACCTGAAGGTGGCCAGCACATCAAAGTACCCGCAGCTCCTAGCAAGGACGATGAGTGGTTCGACTACAACATCAGGGTTGAGGGCAAAAAAATCACCATCAAAGTCAACGGCCAGACCACGGTGGAATTCACTGAGCCTGAGGGCTGGGATCCAGCGAAGGCTCTGAAAAACATGCCAGGACGCAAGCTGAGCGAAGGCACTATTGCCATCCAAGGCCATGACCCTAAGAGCACCTGCTTCTACAAGGACATTTTCATCAAAGCCCTTTAATCCCGCTTTTTGCGGATCACGAGCGGGAGCTTCAAAAACTCCCGCTCACTTTTACCATCATTTTCGTCCTGATCTCCAGCCTCTGAGTCCGAGGCCAGGACCAAGCTGAAAAAGCCAATCCACTGAGATTTCCCCTGCCCTCAATGCCCGCCTCTGATCTCGCTATTGTCGAACTCCGCTGCTACTTCGTGCGTGGCAGAAACTGCCTGCTCGTGCGGGGAAAATTCAGCGATCTTTACATGGACTATTACCTGCATCTGATGCAGCACGGCCTGAAGCATGAAGATCCCCTGGACACGATGCTGAAAGACGCCATCACCGGGCTAACCCTCCATCTCGGCTCTCGTCCGCACGATGAAAGCAGTGCCTGGACCATTCATCTGCATGACCCTTTGCTGAATCTCTTCGTCACCGGCAGCAGTCGCCCGCCCGGCCGCGTCACCGGTCGCATTTTCACGGAAGATGTCCGGGACATGGGCAAATCACTCTTCATCGCCCAGACGACCCGCCATGGTGAATCCCCACGTCAGAGCATGATCGATTTTCAAGGCGCTGACATGCTTAAGGCTATCGAGCATTTCTACACCCAGAGCGAGCAGCGCCCGACGCGGTTTTTTCGTCTGCCTGATGAGGACTTCGTCCAGATCTCAGCCGAGCCTGACGCGGACATCGAGTGGCTGCAAGGCCTCACGGATGAAGCCGTGCTGGCGCTGGACAAAGCGGAGCAACTTTCCCTTCTCGAAACACGCGCCTACATCTTCGAATGTGGATGCTCCGTGGATCGCCTGTTTCCGATGATCAATCGCCTGCCGCAGGAAGATCAGGACGCCATTTTTGCTGATGGCCATGCTGACATCACCTGCCCTCGCTGCGGCGCCAAATTTAAAGCCCCGCTTATGGCCTTCCAGCAATGGCAGAGCCAGCAGAAACCCTCGGCTTGAAACAGCCCGTCAGTCGTAGCTTCACCGACCATGTCCACCCCTGCTCCCAACTTCAAACTCGGCAACGAAAAGCTGATCAAAGTGCTGCCGAACGCCTCCCTGAAGCTCATCAGCCTGCTGACCAAACAAGGCCGCGCTGAAAGCGGTGCTCTGCGCGTGGCTGTGGTCGGTGGAGGCTGCTCAGGCTTACAGTATAAAATGGACCTTGTCGATGGCCCAGCGAACCGCGACATCATGGTCGTCAGCCGTGAAGTGAGGGTGGTGATTGACCCCAAAAGCGCCCTTTTTGTCAGCGGCTCCGAGCTGGACTATAGCGACGACCTCCAGCAGGGCGGATTCAAGGTCAAAAACCCCAACGCCGTCGTCACCTGCTCCTGCGGCGAAAGCTTTGCTGCGTAAATCATGGCTGAAGATTGCTTCAAGCTCCTCGGACTACCTCCCCGTGCCTACCTGGATGAAGAGGCTCTGCAAAGCGCCTACCTCCTTGCTACTCGAAGTGCCCACCCAGATCAGACCGGTGGCGATGGCGACCTGAGTGCTGAACTCAATGCCGCCCTGGAAACCCTGCGTTCACCCGTCACACGACTGAAACACCTGATTGAAAAACATTCACAAACAGCCTGGCGTGCCATCCCCCTGGAGGCCAATTTGATGTCTTTGTTTGAGAAACTTGGCCCTCTTTTGCAACGCAGCATTTCGTTCACCACGCTCAAACAAGCAGCAACCACTGCCTTGGCCAGAGCGCTGCTATCGAATGAAGAAATGCAGCTCCGTGAAGCTCTAGAAGCTCTGAACGAGGACATCGAGCAGCAATGGCGGCAGCTGGAAGCCCAACTTCCAATCTATGATACCCTCCTGCAAAACGCTGATTCTGGTGTGTGGTCCGATTTGCAGGCAATCCAGGCCAAGTTTGCCTACCTGACTAAATGGCGAACTCAGATCCGCGAGCAGCTTTTGCATCTGATGCTGTGAAAAGAAAAAGGCCGCCAATGTCTCAATGACGAAGGCGGCAAAGGAATATCGGAGAAGGATGAAAGGCTTAGAAGTTGCTCAGATAGCGGGATTTAACCTGATCAAACGGAGCCGACCTAGTGTTGATGCGGTCGCCATGAAAAAACATGAGTGACATTTTTAGCTTTGGATATGGAACGTAACGCAGGCCGACGGCAATCTCATCAACCTCATTATGCGGTGCGTTGTGGGTAGATTGTGTGCCATTGAGAGCTTCTTACAGCTCTTTAATTCGTGCATCTTGAGCCACCAGATGCTGTTCCAGATTAGCAGAAGGTGTCGGAGTTGTCACAGTGGCCGCTGGTGCAGGATTCTGCTCTTCCGCCTTCATTGCTGCAACAAGAAGGTCTTATTCTGCCTGTATCAGTGATCTTTTAGCCTTTAAAATGCCAAAGAGCTGCTTCATCGATAGGCTGGCCAGCAGGAGCATACTGGGGCTAAGGACAACAGTCACAAAAGTAACAAGGCTGAGAAGCCTCCAGTGTGTGTGTGTTGGGTTAATTGGAGCCTGGAAGTTAGAGAGCTGTTTTTGAGCTTGTTATGTAAGCACACGAAGCGCTGAGATGACTTTGTTACATCATCCAAGTCAAAATGTTACAACTTCGGCACATGGCCAGATCGTCAGATAGCTGGCGAATTCTCTTATGTTACTCTCTTTTATCGCATAAGGGCGTTTTGTAATAAAGCCAAAATCTGTTACGGACTGGTCGTTGTGCGGCTATGCCAGACTCCATTACCTCTGCAAAAGCTGCTTTTGATAGACATCGTCCCCTACCATCCATGAAATCCACCTTACTCCCCATCATCTTTCTGGCTTGCACGACGCTCAGTGGTTTGGCTCAAACGACTCTGCGCGTCCGTGGCTCTGACTCCCTTGGGGCTAAACTCGTTCCTCAACTTGCAGAGGCGTTCAAAAAACAAGGCGCTACCGTCAGCTTTGACATTGCCGCAGAAGGTTCTTCCACGGCCTTTACCAATCTCGCCTCAGGCACCGCTGAAATCGGCATGTCTTCACGCCGCGTTAAAGCCGACGAGCGTGCCCTATGCCGCAGCAAGAGCGTGAAACTCACCGAGTTTGAGATCGCCTGGGACATGATCGCCATCGTCGTGAACAAAAACAATCCCGTCAGCGACCTCAGCAAAAAGCAGGTGCTGCAAATCTTTGCTGGTGACATCAAAGACTGGAGTGAAGTCGGCGGCACACCTGGCCCGATCTCCATTTACACCCGCAACACCTCCTCCGGCACTTACCGTGACTTTATCGGCCTAGCTATGAAGGGACGTGAGTATGGCCGCGACAGCCAGAAAATGGCTGGCAATGAGCAGATCGCCTCTGAAGTAGGCTCCAATGTTAATGGCATCGGCTATGTCGGTCTTGCCTACGCCGCCTCCAAGGGTACGAAAGTCGTCACCATTGAAGGCGTCGCTCCAAGTGTCGCCACGGTGGGAAAATACCCCTACTCCCGCCCTACCTATCTCTATACCAACGGCGAGCCAACAGGTAACACCAAGGCTTTCATCGACTTCTGCCTCAGTGCAGCAGCTGACGGTATTGTTGGTAAAGTCGGCTTTGTGCCGAAGTCTTTGGCACAGTAAGATCCTCTGATTGACAGCAGACTGAGTCCGGCAGAAGAGCTTTTTCCTTTGCCGGACTCACACATATTTACACTGCCCCCAAGCCCGGTGGAAAACCCATCTCCCAATACTCGAACAAGCATCGCAGACCTGATCATCAGGAAAAATCGTCCTGCCGCAATGGCGTGGGACATGCAGAAGCTGATCCGAAGTTTTTTCGCTTCAAACGCAAGCGTCACGATCATCGTGCTGCTGCTGATCATGGTGTTCCTGATGCGTGAAGGAGCGGGTTTCCTAGGCACCTACAAACATGAGTTGGAGATTTATCGCAAGGCTGGTCTGGAACTTTGCGACCTCGTGGACCGCCCTCTGGCTCAGCATCAGGATCTATCCAGCAAACTGCGCCGCGCCGTCACCACTTCAATTGACCCGCTAATTCAAAGCACCCGTGCCCGCCGTGACGCCGCCTTTTACATCAAGCGTGAGATCGAGCAATCAACCACACTGCCACGTGAGGCACTGACCCAAGCTTTGGAAAAAACACCAGCCTTAGATCCAGCCAAATTGGATCAACTACGTCGGCAGGTAGCCTCTGAAACAGCCGCCGCCGCAGCAACCGCTGCCATTTCAAATCTTTTTTCGGCAGAAGAAGTCGCCCGCCTGCGCCGGGAGATGAGCCTGCTATCTCCAGAGGTGACTGAGATGCCTTCCTTTCTGACAGAACTTAGCGCGGCCTTTAGAGTGATGGACAAGGAGGCCAAGCAAAAGTACACCCAGCTGATTGAGGCCTCTGATCTCTTCGAGGAAGCCCCAGACAGCCTACGCGCCATGCTCAGTGAGCTGAAAGAGGACGTGCTCTTCACCAAAGAAGCAGCCATGGAGTACTTCACACTGGAGGAAGGCAGGCAAAAGCTGCTCAAGGCAGCTGAGGTAGCCACCGATCTCAAGGAGAAAGCTGATTTACTTGCGGAGGCGGAAGCTTCCAAAACGGAAGAGCCCAACTACCAAGAAAATCTGGCGCCCGTCCTTGAGCGCCGTGAGGAACTCCAGGAGCACATCACCCAGTATGCCGACAGCATCACCGAAGCTCTGAAGACGCTGCCGAAAACAGGCGATGTGCCTGAAGCCACCAAACTCCTGGCAGAAGTGCATGAGCACATGCCTCTTCACGTCCAGGCCATGCGCAAAAGCCTCACCGAAATCAAAGAATGGCAGGCGGAGAAACCCGTCTCCATCATCACCGTCGTTGGTGCATTCTTCTTTGGCTCGGCTTGGTTGACCAACAGCTCCTGGCAGGACTTTTTTGGCTTTGTGCCGCTTCTGGCAGGCTCGGTTGTGATTGCATTGATCGCCATTGTGATCGCCACACCGCTCAGCGTCGCCGCGGCCATTTACACCAACCAATTTGCCAGTGACCGCGAGAAGGAATTCATCAAACCTGTCATTGAATTCATTCAGGCCATCCCCTCTGTCGTGCTTGGCTTCATCGGCATTTCTCTGCTCGGAGATCTGATCAAAGACATGAGTGAAATTCCCTGGCTGAGCGGGCTTCCGGGTTTTCCTATTCAGGAACGCCTGAACATGTTCAATGCCGGCTGCCTGCTCGCCCTGATGGCCATTCCGACGATGTTCAGCCTGGCTGAAGATGCGCTCAACAACGTCCCCCAGGCCTACATTGACGCCTCTGACGCGCTGGGTGCCACAAAGCTGCAAACCGTTTTCCGCGTCATCGTTCCCGCCGCACTCTCAGGCATCGCCGCAGCTGTTCTGCTGGGTCTGGGACGTGTGATCGGTGAAACGATGGTCGTGCTGCTTGTCGCGGGCAATCGCATCGCCATTCCTGATTTTGGCGTCGGTCCTGGCTTTATTTTCCAGCCTGCACACACCCTCACCGGCATCATTGCCCAGGAACTCGGCGAAGTTTCTCGCGGCAGCGCCCATTGGCAGGCGCTCTTCATGGTTGGCATTGTGTTGTTTGCCATCTCTCTCCTCGTCAACGGCTGCGCACGCGCCGTGGTCCGTCGTTTTGAAACTCCCAAGGCATGAGCGCATCTCTCCCCAGTTCATCCCCCGAGGCCAATCCCTTCGCCGGCAATCAATCGGCTGTGCAACGCCGTGAAACCACTGTGCGCTGGCTGCTGAGGCTGAGTACCTTTTTCATCGTCGCCGTGACCGTGGCGATCGTGATGCACATTCTTGTTAAAGGCCTGCCCATCACCCTGCGCAGTGAGTTTCCCTATGTGAATGTGAAGTTCCTCACCGAACTGCCGGGCACACTGCATGTGATCTTCGACAAGCAGGGCAACGCCACGGAAACCGATGTCAACGGAGCCGATGAAATCAAAAAGCAGCTGGGCGAAAATTTTCGTGAGGAAAAAACCATCTCATACTCTGGCGGCGGCATCCTGGGTCCCATTGTCGGCACCGCTCTGCTTGTCGTGGTGAGCGTGAGCGTGGCTCTGTTTCTGGGTGTTTGCAGTGCCATTTATCTGAGCGAATACGCCAGCAAAGGCAAGCGTGTGGAAATGATCCGGCTCGCGATTCTCAATCTCGCCGGCGTGCCATCGGTGGTGTTTGGACTCTTCGGACTCGGTGCCTTCGTTTTATCCGCCCCCGTGCTGACGGACGCCCCACTGGAGCGCAGTCTTTTCAGCATCCCGCTGGGTCTGACTTACCTGAGTTTTCAAGGCTGGGACACCTGCGTGCTGAGTGGAGGTTTCACCCTCGCGTTCGTCATTCTTCCCGTCATCATCACCGCCAGTGAGCAGTGTCTGCAAGCTGTCCCCCATGGTTTTCGCGAAACTAGCATGGCACTCGGTGCCACGCGTTGGCAGACCATCTGGCGTGCCGTGCTGCCCTTTGCCACACCGGGTATTCTCACCAGTAGCATCCTCGGCATCGCCCGTGCGGCGGGGGAAACAGCACCCATCATGTTCACGGCGGCCCTGGCCTTCAAAGACAAGCTGCCCTGGCAAAAAGACCTGCCACCCCTGCCAGCTGATGCTGGTTTATTCGCTCACTGGGAACAAAGCGTGGAGCGTTTTCTTGGCATCTTCACCGAGTCCGTGCAGGCCCTGCCCTATCATATTTACACCCTGGCTGCGCGAATCCCGCACAACGAGTACTCTGAGCGTGCGCAATATGGCTCGGTCTTCGTCTTTCTCCTCCTCGTTGCTTCCCTGGCTGCGACCTCGATCTGGATGCGCCGGCGTTTGCGTGGCAAGTACAAGTGGTGAGTGAACTACCCTTCTTGATGTCCAACCCCTCTTCCAGTCCCGCAACATCTGCCCCCATCGTCGAGATTCGCGACATGGACTTTAGCTATGGCTCCAAGATCGCCTTGCATGACATCCAATTGGCCGTGGAGCGTCGGCGAGTCACGGCTCTCATTGGCCCCTCCGGCTGTGGTAAAAGCACGCTGCTGCGCTGCATCAATCGCATGAATGACCGCGTCCCCAGCGCCCGCGTCACTCGTGGTGCCGTGCTGGTCAAAGGTAAGAACATCCATGACGAAGATGTGGATCTCACCCAACTGCGCAAACAGGTGGGCATGGTGTTTCAGAAGTCGAATCCCTTCCCGAAGAGCATCTACGAAAACGTCGCCTACGGCCTGCGCGTGCATGGCGAAAACAATGTCGAGGTGCTGGATGACGCCGTCGAGCGCGCCCTGCGTTCCGCCGCTTTGTGGGATGAATTGAAGGATCGCCTCCAAGCTCATGCCCTTGGCCTTTCCGGAGGCCAGCAGCAGCGCCTCTGCATCGCCCGAGCCATCGCAACCCAGCCTGATGTGTTGCTCATGGATGAGCCCTGCTCGGCGCTTGATCCCATCGCCACTCTGAAGATCGAGGAGCTCATCCACCAGTTCGCACGCGACTTCAGCGTCATCATCGTCACCCACAACATGCAGCAGGCGGTCCGCGTGAGTGACTACACGGCTTTTCTTCATCTCGGCAAACTCATCGAGTTCAGTCCCACGGAGCTGATGTTCGAGCGCCCGAAGGAAAAGCTCACAGAATCCTATCTTCGCGGCACTTTTAGTTAAGCCAAAACGATTTTTTTGCATGTCTTCAGCCTCGCCAGACACCTCGGACAGCCGCTTCATCCAGATGGAGAGGTTTAATTATGCGTATGGCGACCATCAGGTGCTTTTTGACGTCGATCTGGATATTCATCGCGAAGACATCACCGCCCTCATCGGACCTTCTGGCTGTGGCAAAAGCACCCTATTGCGCTCCATCAACCGCATCAACGACCTCGTCGAAACCGCCCGTGTCGTCAGCGGCAAGATCAAGATCGACGGCATCGATATTTACACACCCAAGGTGGATGTCATCAGCCTCCGCCGCAATGTCGGCATGGTATTTCAAAAGTACAATCCCTTCCCCCGCTCCATCTTTGAAAACGCGGTCTATGGCCTGCGCATCGCCGGGATCAAGGACAAGCATGAAC
>CANHTV010000136.1 GCA_947463285.1 Verrucomicrobiaceae bacterium
AGCCGCCGCTTTCCCAACCCTATTCTGCGCGACCTGATGAAGAAGCGGTGAGCTTTTTGACGTTTAGCTCAGGTGCTTGAACCAGCGTCGAATGCTAAAATCTAAACCTGAAGGATGCCTTTTAGAACAGCAGTTTCGGGTTTGATCCATTGTAGCATCGTGGTGGGGAGATCCTGAAAAGCGCAGCGGTGGGTGATCCATGGCTGGGTCTTGATCTGACCGCTTTCGATGAGGCTGAGGATACGTGGGAAGTCACTGCTGACGGCATTTCGGCTGGCTAGCAGTGTGAGTTCACGACGATGAAAAAGTGGGTCGTCGAGAAGCACGGATTCCTTCGTGATGCCGACGAAGATGATGCGCCCGGTGAAGCGACAGAGATGCAGGCTGCGTGCCATGGAACCGCTGTTTCCGGTGGCATCGAAGATGACCTGGGCCGCAAAACCATCGTGTAGGGCAGGGAGGATGCTGACTTCAGGGTATTGCTGCTGCACAAAGGCGCGGCGGTGGGCGTTCAGCTCCAGCACGGTGATGGGCGCGCCCGTGAGTCGGGCGAATTCGAGGACAGTCAGGCCGATGGGGCCTGCGCCGATGATGAGGATATCATCACCGTGCTGGATGTCGGCACGGTTGACGGCATGGCAGCCGATGGCGAGAGTTTCGACCAAGGCGAGTTGCTCAAAGCTCAATGCATTGCAGGGATGCAGCTTTTGTGCTGGCAGGATCATGCGTTCGCGCATGGCTCCGTCACAGTGGACGCCGAGTACTTGAAGGCTTTCGCAACAGTTGGTTCGGCCTTGTTGGCAGGCATGGCAGCGGCCACAGTTCAGGTAGGGCTCCACGGAGCAGCGGTCGCCTATTTTGAGATGGCTCACGTCTGGACCGATGGCGATGACTTCAACACCCAACTCATGTCCAAGGATGCGCGGATACTCGATGAAGGGCATTTTGCCCAGAAAGGCGCTGATGTCAGTGCCGCAGATACCAATGGCGCGGATGGCGACGAGGGCTTCACCTAGTTGAGGTGCAGCTGCTTCAGGCAGCTGGATGAGATCTAACTGGCCGGGCTGCGTGAGACTGAGAGCAAGCATGGAAAGCGTTTTTACAAGGCACCAAAGCGACGGTGACGACGGCCAAAAGCGCGCACGGCGTCTTCGAGGTCTTCTTTGGCGAAGTCAGGCCAGAGTCTGTCGGTGATGTAGAACTCGGTGTAACTGAGCTGCCAGAGCAGGAAATTGGACAGGCGCATCTCGCCACTGGTGCGGATGAGCAGGTCGGGGTCGGGATAGTAACGTGTGTAAAGGTGTTTGCTGAAGACCTCTGTGTCGATCATGCCCTTGTCGAGATGGCCTCGCTCCACGCTTTCGATCAGGCTTTTGACGCCGTCGATGATCTCCTCGCGGCCACCGTAACTGAGGGCCAGGATGAGGGTGAGGCCGGTGTTTTGGGAAAGCGACTCGATGGAGCGATGGAGCTGCTGCTGGCAGCTTTCAGGTAGGTCATGCAAGCGGCCGATGGCCTGAAGACGGATATTTTGCTCATGCATCTCGGGCGTTTTGATGCGGAGAAATTGCTCCAGCAGCTTCATCAGGGCATCGACTTCACGTTTCGGACGCTTCCAGTTTTCCGCAGAGAAGGCGTACAGGGTTAGAAACTCGACACCAAGATCGCCGCAGGCCTGGGTGACTCGGCGGACGGTTTCGGCTCCCTGGCGATGGCCTTCGGTGCGCGGCAAGCCACGTTCTTTGGCCCAGCGGCCATTGCCATCCATAATGATGGCAATGTGGCGCGGGATGTTTTTGAGATCTTCAGCGGTGGCTGGCATGGCGCGGATTTAGGCGTGCCCTTGCGTCTGCGCAATAGCGGAGGCGCTCATTGTCTATCCTTGCCACTACGGCAGCCGCGCTCGTCGGCATTTCAGACGTCTTTCATGAGAAACTGCCTAAGGTGGCCTTCTGGCCAGTCTGGAATGCTTTTTTAGAAAATGGGTCAGTCTCATCTCGATCATTTCATGAGAAAGCTTAGCGCCAGCTATGGCGAGGAAAGTGCCTACACAGCAGAACATCAGATTGCTCAGGCCCTCCGGCCAACCAAGACTGATCTTCATAAGCAATCGCCTCAAGGGATCGAGAACAAAAGGATGCACCAAGTAGAGGCTGAAGCTGATCTTCCCTAGCCAGAGGCAGGCGCGGGAGCTCAGCAGGCGTGCCAGCCAACCTTTCTGACGCACGACTTCGATGAACACCAGCAGGACCGCAGGCAGGGCGGCCCACGCCCCTCCAAGGCTGTAGAGGCACAAACCGGCGATGCCGCTGATGATGCCAAGCGCTGGAATCTCAAGCATGGGTAAATACCCTTTTGAATCTAGCCAAAAGACCAAGGCACCTAGCATGAAGAAGACGAAAAGCGCATCATGCAAGCCAATTGCCAAACAGACTAGGAGGAATCCCATCATCTTCAGCGGCATCGGCAAGGACCATCGCCGCCCAGCATAAGCTAGCGCAACGGCGATGATGTAAAAAGCCGTCTCATAGCTGAGTGACCAGGCATTTTTTTGAGCGATGGGCAGCTGTGTGAGACCGGGAAGAAAAAACAGGTTAGATAAAAAATGCCCCGCATAAGCCGAGGGGGAATCTCGGAGCGATCCCATCCATTCATAGTTCATCCAAGGACCGAGCCCAAACATGATGAGATGTAGGATGAGGAACAGAGGGTAAATCCGCAGGACACGGTTCACTGCAAAACGACGCAGATCACGATGCCTCGACAAAGAGCCCACGATCAAGTAGCCACTGATGCAGAAAAACAGCAGCACGGCGTAGATCCCCAAGTTTTCCAGCCATGGTGAGTTGCTTTGATTGATGAAACCCGCTTTCGCGCTCATGCAGTGCAGGTGATACAGAAGCACCATCGTCGCAGCAACTCCGCGCAGCCCTTCGATGCCTTCATTCCGAAGTGGCCTGGAAGAGTGAGATAAAGATTGTAGCTGCATGGAGTAAACCGGAAATTTCACTCAGATGCTTTGACTCTCAATGAAAGAACGGACGATCTTGGTTCTAGTTACATAGTCAATTATCATGAAAACCTGCCTCTTATTTTTTGCCGCTCTTTTCAGCACCTCGGCGCTTCTCGCAGAACCTGCCAAAGTCCGCCTTTGGCCTGACGGTGCCCCTGGAGCCAAAGGACTGGAGGATAAAGATCAACCTTTCATTTACCTTTGGCCTGCTGCCAAAGAAAAAGCCAATGGAGCAGCCTTCGTCGTCTGTCCTGGAGGCGGCTATGGTGGTCTCGCTGCGGATCATGAAGGCACGCAGGTGGCGAAGTGGTTCAACGGCATCGGTGTCTCTGCCTTTGTGCTTCATTACCGTTTAGGCACAAATGGTTATCATTACCCGATCCAGCTCATGGATGTGCAGCGTGCTATCCGGCATGTGAGGGCCAATGCCGCCTCGTATGGCATCGACCCGAACCGTATCGGTGTCATCGGCTTCTCGGCCGGTGGACATCTGAGCTCGATGGCGGCCACGCTTTTTGATGAAAAACCGGCGGGCATGACCCAGGATGCTGTCGATCAAGTCAGCGCACGTCCCGATGTGGCTGCTCCCACCTATCCCGTGATCTCCATGATCGCAGCCAGCTCTCACAAAGGATCGCGTAAAAACCTGCTCGGTCCTCATGATAGCGATGAACTGGCCAAACAAGTCAGCACCGAGCTGCGCGTGACGCCGCAAACTCCTCCGACCTTCCTTTTCCAGACGGATGAAGACAGCGTCGTGCCAGCGGAAAACGCCGTGTCCTTTTACCTCGCCTGCCGAAAAAATGGCGTGCCAGCGGAACTGCATTGCTATCGTCCAGGGCCTCATGGCGTTGGTCTGTTTTTGGGTGACCCCGTGCTCGGCACCTGGAGCGGTCATCTGAGAGATTGGCTGAGAAATCAGGGCTTCCTGCGTCCAGCTCCACGCACTGCCATCTCCGGTAAAGTCAGCGTCAATGGGGCTCCGGTGAGCTGGGGCAGCATCGTTTTCACCCCAGAGGACCCCAACGCCCCGGTCGCTTGTGCCCGAGTGATGAAAGGCAGCTTTAAGCTCGATGCCAAAACCGGTCCCGTTCTCGGCAAAACCCAACTCACCGTCAGCTACAGTGCTGCCGATGTCCCAGGACTAGAGACGCCGGATGGCACTGCCAGCACTCAGGAACAAAAACCCGGCTCAGGCTCTTGGACCTTATTGATTAATGCAGATCACCCCACTCTGGATTTGAAAGTCGAGCGCTGAAATCCCACTCTTTGCGTCATAAAAACAGCCGAGACGATGACCAAATCTAGGTTGTTCCAAGGAGTAAATGGATTCTGCTTCAACCGTTTGGTGAACGAACTGTTGGAAAATAGGCGAAAGGGGCGCCATCTGCGCGTTGACTAGGCGGCATCGTGGTGGTGACTTCGGTTCCGGTGTTCTATTTGGTGAAGCCATGATGGCGTTGACCTTACTGGTCGGGGCTTGGGGTTTCATTTCGGGACGCGTTTTTAAAAAGTTCGTCGTTTTGAGATTGCCTGATTGACCAGATCCCGAATTCCCTGCCATCATCACGTCCCACCATGAAACGCCGTTTCCTCCTCTCCCTCCTTGCCGCGCTACCTCTGGGCTCATGCCTAGCTGCTGATGACTTTATCTCGTTTGACCCCAAAGGCGATGCTAAGGGCAAGCATGTCGTCCTGATCTCTGGCGACGAAGAATACCGTAGTGAAGAAGGCCTGCCGATGCTGGCTCGAATCCTGAGTGAACGCCACGGCTTCAAGACCACGGTGCTTTTCTCCGTGGATAAGGACGGCTTCATCGACTCCAACAATCAGGCCAGCCTCACGAATCCAGCCGCGCTGGACAGCGCCGATGCCATCATCATGCTGATTCGTTTCCGTCATTGGCCCGATGAGGCCATGAAGCACTTTCACGATGCAGTTCAGCGTGGCGTGCCGATCATCGGCCTGCGCACCGCGACCCACGCCTTCAATATGGCCAAAGACAGTACCTATGGTGCCTGGGCCTGGAACAATGCAGAGGGTGGTTTTGGCCGTATTTTCCTGGGTGAAACCTGGGTCAGCCACTGGGGCAAACATCGCGCTGAAGCGACCCAGGGCGTGCTCGAGGCCTCAGCCAAGGGCAATTCGCTGCTGAATGGTGTGACCGAAATTTTTGGCACGACGGATGTCTATGAGGCGGCCCCTCCCGCAGACTCCACCATCTTGGTGCGCGGTCAGGTCATCGCTGGCATGGAGCCAGGTAGCCCACCGGCTAATTATACGAAAAAGAACCGCGCTGGCCAGGAGCAGGGCGTGAATGCACCGATGATGCCCGTCGCCTGGAGCCGTGAAGTCAAAAATGAAGCTGGCAAGATCAATAAGATCCTTTGCACCACCATGGGCGCTGCCACGGATCTTACCAACGAAAGTCTGCGTCGCCTCGTGGTGAATGGCGTCTTTTGGGGCCTCGGTCTCGAAGTGCCTGCCGCTGCGAATGTCAATTATGTCGGCGAGTTCAAACCGCTGATGTATGGCACGAAGGATGGTGACAACACCTCTGATCCCCATCGTTTCCGCGGCTTCAAGCGCGGTGTCAAACCTGCAGATCTTCGTTGATCCTTCAGGGCTCTGATTTCGGCGGGTGTGTCCATTGTGGGCCACCCGCCATTTTCATTTACAGGCCCAATCCCGGCGGCAGGCCGAGCCCGCCGGTGAGCTTGCCCATCTCGGCGTTTTGCGTGTCTTTGATCTTCTTTTGCAGCTGCTGGATCGCTGAAAGCACGAGGTCTTCAAGCATCTCCACGTCACTGGGATCAACGATCTCCTTGGCGATTTTGACACTTTGAATGTCGCCGTGGCCATTCGCTGTGACAGCTACTTTACCACCAGCCACGCTGGCATCGAAGGAGCGTGCAGCGAGCTCAGCCTGAGATTTTTGCATCTGGCTCTGCATCTGCTGCATTTGCTTCATCATCTTCTGAATATTCATGATCGTAGGAAGAAAAAAGGAGGATCAGGGTTCACGCTGTGTCGAGGCTGCGTTGAGAAACTTACGCACCTCTGTGGTGTAGGCGTCAGGAGTGGCGGCATGAGTGCTCTCCTGGGCTCCTTCAAACCAGGACTGAGTGCTCGGCGCATGACCTTGAGCCACGCTAATCAGCCGGTCCATCGTGATCGGGATGGGCTGGCCGCTGTGGATAGCGGCGGACAGCGTCATTTCGGCGGCGCGATCAAAGACCCACTTCAAGTCGGCTCCTGAAAACCCGACGGTGGCCGCAGAGAGAGCTTCGACGTCCAGATTCGAGATGGGTTTATCCTTGGCCAGCAGGCTGATGATCTGGGCACGCGCGGGAGCATCTGGTGGCGGCACCAGGATGGCTTGGTCAAAACGACCTGGGCGGCGAAAGGCAGGATCGAGCGACCAAGGTTGATTGGTGGCTCCGATGACCAGAACGCGCTGGTTTTCACCCTTCATGCCATCCATCTCATGCAGAAACTGGTTCACCAGATTGCGCACCTGGCTTTCACGGATGTTACGGCGGTCCTGCGCCAGGGAGTCCAAGTCATCAAAGACCAGTACGCAGGGGGAGTTCGCACGCGCGGTTTCAAAGATTTGATGCAGATTGCGCTCCGTACTGCCGAAGTAGGGATCGAAGATTTCATGCAAGCCAACGGAGAGGAAATTGCAGGGCACCTCGCCTGCGACCGCGCGCAGCATCAATGTCTTGCCGCATCCCGGTGGGCCATAGATGAGAATACCGCCACCCGTCCGCTTGCCGTAGGCTTTGTAGAGATCAGGAAATTGCAGGGGATAGATGATCTTCAGCCGGATCTCCTCCTTCAGCTCGTCCATGCCGCCGATGTCGGCAAAGGTGGTGCCAAAACGGTTTGGGTCTCCCGGAGTGTAAAACGTCTCCGGGCGCCAGTCATAGGGCGGATCATCAAAGGCCTCGTCAAAAGCATCCAAGGTCAGCTCAGAATCTTCAGGGCCTTCACTGCTGGCCATGGCCTCCAAATTCAATGGGGCAGGGGAGCTGCGACGCACATCACGGGCCGTGCGCCCGAGCTCGCGTTCCAGGGCTGGATCACTCATCGTGCCGTCGATCATCGCGGCGCGGTCAAAGTGCTCGATCGCCTTGGCCCGGTCTCCTTCAGCAAGGTAAACACGACTGAGTAGCAGGTGTGCCTGGGCATTTTCCGGCTCCTGCTGGAGAACGCGCTCGGCACGAACCGCCGCACCAGAGCTCTCACCCTGAAGGAACAAGACGCGGGCGATACCGAGGTGGGCATCGATCTGTTGAGCATCGAGCTCGAGCACCTGCTCGAAACTTTCGCGGGCTTCATCCAGCTGGAGCTGCTCAAGGCAGGCACGGCTGTAGAGAAGAAGCAGGGAAATATTGTCAGGAGACTGCTGGAGTGCGTCGCGAATGGCCTGGAGTGAAGACATGCCTTAGTTGGAGTGTAAAAACGGTCCGAGCGTTGCATCACGGAGCGATATTGGGGAACTAACAGGGGCCAAGCAACCACGCCAGAGATTTCTTTGGCATCTACTGCTTCTATAGAGTGTTTAAGCAGGGCTGTGCCTGGTTTCAATCCGCAGTAGCAGAGCGCGTGGTGTTGGGGCATAGAGATGGGATGTATCCAGATCGTCCACGCAAACCCACAGGCTCACGCACGCCATCACGCTTTTCCCCGCAACGGCCAGCGGCTAGGCCCGCAGATCGGCCTGCGCGTCCGGGGCAGGATCGCAGTCAGGGGGGCACGTCTTGGGAAAAGTCAGCAGATTGGTATGACCGCATTTTGGGCGAGCGTGGGTCGGAGCTATATCAGGCCGTGGTGATCCCTAATGCTTTGGATTTGCTGGCTCCACAAGGTGGCGAGCGCGTCCTTGATCTCGGTTGCGGGCAGGGAGTTTTTTCCAGGGCTATGGCAGATCTCGGCGCTCAAGTGACTGGGGTGGATGCGGCGCCGACATTGATCGCCAAAGCGCGGACTTATCGCAGCCGGACGCCGATTCGTTACTCTGATCGTGATGCTGCTGATTTGTCCGGCATGGGTGAGTTTGATGCAGCATCTGCCATTCTCTGTCTGCAAAATATGGAGCATCTGGAAACGGTATGCGCGTCCGTGGCCAGTGTCTTAAAGCCCGGTGGGCGGATGTTGTGGGTGCTGAACCATCCTTCTTTTCGCATTCCTCGGCAGACGAGTTGGGGTTTCGAAGATGACCGAAAGATCCAGTATCGTCGTGTCGATGCCTACAGCAGCACCTTGGGCATTCCCATCGTGATGCATCCAGGCAAGGCTGATAGCGAAAGCACCGTGTCCTTTCATCGCAG
>CANHTV010000137.1 GCA_947463285.1 Verrucomicrobiaceae bacterium
CCTTTGGTGATGGTCCAGGCACGGGTTTCTTTTTCACCCGTGGTGAGGTAGGTCTGGAGGCCTAACAAGGAATAAACACTCTTGATGAGCTGGTTCACGCCGCTGTCCGTGACACCGAGATCGGCGAGGTAGGCGGTGGAGTCCTCCTCCGGCAGATCGACGAGTTCGTTTTCGATCGCGGCGCTGACGACACAGGCGCTGGCAGCGTGGGCGTGCTTCACATACTCGCGCACTTTGGCGACGAGCGGGTGCTTGTCCGGCTCCTTGGAGGCGGAGGCGAGATCAGACTCAGCGACGTTGCAGGCGTAGATGCAGGGCTTGCCACTGAGCAGGAAGAAACTCTTCAGCAGCTTTTTCTCCTCGTCATTGAGATCGAGGGTGACCGCTGGCTTCATCTCATCCAAATGCGGGGCCAATTTCTGACACAGGGCGTGCTCGGCAGCGGCTTCTTTGTTGCCACGCTTGGCTTCTTTTTCCGTGCGGGAGAGGCGCTTATTCACGCTATCCATGTCCGCGAGGATCAGCTCCGTATTGATGACCTCGATGTCGCGGACAGGATCGACGCTGCCATCGACGTGGGTAATGTCACCGCTCTCGAAGCAGCGCACGACGTGGACGATGGCATCCACTTCACGAATGTGGCTGAGGAATTTATTGCCCAGGCCCTCGCCCTTGCTGGCCCCCTTGACGAGACCGGCGATGTCCACGAACTCGATGGCCGCAGGCACCAGCTTCTGTGAGCCGCTGATTTTGGAGAGCACGGCCAAGCGCTCATCCGGCACGATGACGACGCCTTGATTCGGCTCGATGGTGCAGAAGGGGTAATTGGCAGCCTCCGCCTTGCGGGTGCGGGTGACTGCATTGAAGAGAGTAGATTTGCCTACGTTTGGGAGGCCGACGATTCCAGCTTGGAGCATAAGGGCCGCGAGAATAGCGGTGCATCGGTGAACCGCGAACGAAAAAGTAAGTTTTGGCAGAGACTGGCTGTATCGGCACCTGTCAGATCTGTGGGTAAAAACTGCTTGCCCAGGCAGACATCCCCCCTACCATACGCGCCCTCCTGATCGGCACTGTGCTGACTGGGAGATCACGTTAAAACCAAAACCGCCAGCCTCCCGGATCAAGGCTCACTGCCTTGAGCGCTCGTTTCTCTGAAACCATGCGTGCGGAAGACTCGCACCCCTCAAAAAATACTACATGTCCCAGATCCTCGCCGAACTCGTCGAAGCCGGAGTCCACTTCGGTCATCAAACCAAGCGTTGGAACCCGAAGATGAAGCCTTTCATCCTCGACTCCCGCAACCAGATCCACATCCTCAACATCGAGGAAACCGTCAAGCAGATCGACACAGCCGCTGAGTTCCTCGCCGACCTCGCCCGCAAAGGTAAGCGCATCCTTTTCGTCGGTTGCAAACGCCAGGCCCAGGAAGCCATCCGCGAGGCCGCTGACGCCTGCGGTCAGTTCTATGTGAATCATCGCTGGCTCGGTGGCACCCTCACGAACCTCGAAACCATCCGCAAGAGCGTCGCCCGCCTTTGCTACCTGGAAGAGATCGAGAAGAAGCCTGAGTTCAAACTCATGTCCAAGAAGGAACTCGCCTCCCTGAACCGTGAGCGTATCAAGCTGGAGCGCAACCTTCGTGGCGTCCGCAACATGGAGAAGTTCCCAGACGCCGTCGTCATCGTTGACTCCGCCCGTGAGCACATCGCTGTCCATGAATCCCGCCGTCTCGGTATCCCGATCGTGGCCCTCGTGGACACCAATGCTGACCCGAACATCATCGACTACCCGATCGCTGCGAACGATGACGCCATCCGTTCCATCCGTATCATCCTCCAGAAGCTCATCGATCCCGTGATCGTGGCGACTGCTGAGTTGAAGAAGTAATTCAAACCTCATCCCCATTTAGAGAAATATGGCTGAAATCACCGCTAAAATCGTCATGACCCTGCGTGAGAAGACCAACGCAGGCATGATGGAATGCAAAGCCGCCCTCAAGGAAGCCGATGGCGACCTGGAGAAGGCTGAAACCATCCTTCGCAAAAAAGGCACTATTAAGGCTGAGAAAAAGGCCGACCGCCAGACCAAGGAAGGCATCATCTCTTCTTACATCCACATGGCAGGCCGTATCGGCGTGCTCATCGAGGTGAACTGCGAGACTGACTTCGTGGCTCGTAACGAAAACTTCCAAGCTTTCGTGAAGGACCTTTCCCTGCATATCGCCGCCGCCAATCCCAAGTTCCTCGGACGTGAAGAGATCCCCGAGTCTCTCATCGCCAAGGAGCGTGAGATCGCTGCTGACCAGGTTAAAGGAAAGCCTGAGGCCATCGCTGACAAGATCATCCAGGGCAAGATCGACAAGATCTTCTCTGAGCAGTGCCTTCTCGAGCAGGCTTTCATCAAGAATCCTGATCAGACCATCGGTGACTACGTGAAGAGCAAAATTTCCGAACTCGGAGAAAACCTCGTCGTCCGCCGCTTCGTGCGCTGGGCCGTCGGTGAAGACCTCGCTTAATCAAAGATTCTGAGAATCCTCTGGAGGGCGGACGCAAGTCCGCCCTTTTTTGTGACTAGTAGGAGCTGTTATGCTGAACACCAGCCTTGTCCAAGCTCAATTCATCAATCATGCTTATCCTGATTAGCACGTCTGATGAGGGATGGATTATCTGATAGCATGGCAGCTAATCTACAAAATGGTGTGAAGGGATGTCGCAGCGTTTCGGGTATCGCAGCCCGTTGGACCGCAAGTTGAGGGGCTAGCTATTGGCGTGATGTTTCCCAGCCCTGCGATCTAGGCTAAGGAATGTCGGCCTTTTGGGCCTGATGGGTACGGTTCATAGGCAGGTGGATGTCATTCCCGTCCATGATGATCTCATTCGCCGGCGAGATGATCTTATTCCGGTCTCGCCTGGTGGGGTTAGGAGCTTTCTGGGCCGGTGGGCTCAGAGGGGGATACGCATGGCGAAGGTGGTCTCGACTCCGGGGGTGCTGGTGAGATCAATGGTGCCGCCATGGGCTTCGACGGCGCGGCGGACGATGCTCAGGCCGAGGCCGGTGCCTTTGACTTCGGGGCTGTGATGCTTATGCCCACGGTAGAAGCGCTTGAAGACGAAGGGCAGGTCATGAGCGGCGATGCCGATGCCGTTGTCCGAGACCTTGAGCAGGCAGTGATCTGAAAACCAGCGCCCGGAGAGTGTGATGACGAGGCCGGGTGTAGAATTTTCTTTGAGGGAGTTTTCGATGAGGTTGGTGAAGACCTGATCCCAGTAAAAGCGGTCGCCACGGATCTGGCCGCCATCGGCTGGGAAATCGACGTTGATGCGTACGTCGCGGCCTTCCATCATACTGGAAAGGTGGTCGAGCGAGTCCTGGACGCAGGATCTGACGGTGAAGGGCTCAATGTTCAGGCCGGAGCTGGCGTTTTCCAGCCGGGAGATGGTGAGCATGTCCTCGACGATGCGGACGATGCGCTTGCCATGCTTTTCCATGATGCCGTAGCAGCGCTGGGTGGCGGCATCATCTTTGAGGAGGACGCCGCTTTGCAGGGTCTCGATGTAGCCGTTGATGAGGGTCAGCGGGGTGCGCAGCTCGTGGGAGGCATTGGCGACAAAGTCTTTGCGGATCTGCTCGGCCATGACCTGCTCTGTGGTGTCATGCACCATGAGCCAGGCACCGCTTTCGGCTTTGGCTGGTAGGGGGGCTGCCTCGATGAGGTAATGCCGAGTGGCAACGCTGCTGCCGGCACCGAGGCTGGTGAGCTCGATCTCGCGCACGGTGCGGCGCTGGTCTTTGAGGGCTGCCTGCACCACGTCGGTGATTTGGTGGTCCTGGATCTCCTCGATCAAGGTGCGGCCGAGCTGGATGCCATTTTTTTGAAAGAGATGAGCGAGGGTGCGATTGACGAATTTAATGCGCATCTGGTCATCCACGATGGCGACCCCCTGGCGGATCTCATGAAGCAGAGCCTCAAAGAGACGCCGGAGATATTCCTCCTTGGTGAGGCGCTGATTGTCCCCACGCAGTGTGTTAAAGCTGGCGACGATGGTGCCTGACTCAAAGATCTTCAGACCAGCGGCACGGGTGATTCTTTCCACCTCGTCCCGCCACTTTCTCTCACGCCAAATAATCCCGAGCAAACAGATGAGACAAAAGACGATGGCGGCTGTGGGCATGAGGAGCTTTAAAATAGGAAAGGCGTAAATCCGTACGCTTAAGACGTGGTCAAGGGTTCAGATGTATCAATGACAAACTGATAACCGGTGCCGCGCACGGTGACGACGTGTTTACCGGCTTCACCCAGTTTTTCACGCAAGCGCTTGATATGAGTGTCGAGGGTGCGGGTGGCGACGTCGTCGGAGTAGCCCCAGACCTCGCGCAGCAGTTCACTGCGGGTGTGGACAGCGCTAGTGTTTTCCATAAGTACGGCGAGGAGCTTAAACTCTGTCGTGGTGAGATCGATAGGCTTGCCATGGTAAAAGAACTTCATGTTCTTGCGATCCAGCAGGAAGGCACCGGTCTTCACTTCGGAGACATGGGTGACTTTTTTGGTGCGGCGCAGGATGGCAGTGATGCGCAGGGCTAGCTCACGGGGAGAGAAGGGTTTGGTCAGGTAGTCGTCAGCGCCCAGCTCCAAGCCGTTGATCTTGTCGGTGACCTGAGATTTTGCGGTCAGCATGATGACCGGGATGGAGCGGGTGCGGCTGTCTGCCCGGAGGCGTTTAAAGACCGACATGCCGTCCTGACCGGGCAGCATGATGTCCAAGACCACGAGATCTGGCTCATGCTCCAGCACGGTGGGCATGACTTGCAAACCGTTAGTGACACAGAGGCATTCGTGGCCCTCACGCATCATGTGCAGGGAGATCAGTTCGGAAATGTCCGGCTCGTCATCAACCACCAAGATTTTGCTCATATGTTGTTTGTTTACACAGGTTGCGCACTACAGGCCAATTAGTTCTTAGTGACGACTACGTCACATCTTAGGATATTGAAGATAAACTCCGTAATGTTGGCGTGACGTTTTCGTCACTCGGGCGTGGTTTGCTAGGTCTGAAATCTGCTTTTTATCGGTAACACTGCATTTCCCCATCATGAGGCTCCTGGTCATCACGGACACCTACCCACCTGACATCAATGGGGTGTCACGCACGCTTTTCACACTCGCGAACGGCTTGGCTGATCGCGGCCATGAGGTGGAGATCGTGACGACGCAAAAGGCATCCGAACCAGAAACGCTTAAACGGCATGTGGTGCGGGCCTGTCCGCTGCTCGGCTATCCGGGACTTCGCGTGGGCCTGTCAACACCTGGGCGGATGCGGGCCTTGTTTGAGAGCGTTCAGCCAGACGCGCTCTATGTCGCCACAGAGACACCGCTCGGCATTGCTAGCATTTGGGCGGCGCGGAAGCAGAGCATCCCTGTGGTGTCCGGTTTTCACACCAACTTTCACACCTACCTGGAGAACTATCACCTGCCAGGCCTGGAAACTGCGGCGGAGAAGCTGCTGTCCTACATCCACAATCTCACCGCCCGCACCCTGACCCCGAGTGCAGACTCCGCTGCCATGCTGGAGCGCTGGGGGATTCACAGCGTCGGCGTGCTGGGACGCGGAGTGGATACGGATCTCTTCAGCCCAGCGAGGCGCTGCAACGAACTGCGCGCGCAGTGGGGCGCTGATGAAAAGACACCGGTGGCTCTTTATGTGGGCCGTGTAGCTGCGGAAAAAAACCTTACCATGCTCATGCGCGCCTTTGCGGCCTTTCGGGAAAAACATCCCGGTGCGCCCTGTGTCGTCGTCGGTGACGGCCCGCGCTTGAAGGCGCTGCGTACGGAGTATCCCGACAACCTTTATCTCGGAGCAAAAACCGGCACGGATCTGGCGCAGAGCTACGCCAGTGCTGATGTCTTCGTCTTCCCCAGTATCAGCGAGACCTTTGGCAATGTGGTGCTGGAGGCCATGTCCAGCGGCCTTCTGCCGGTGGCCTACGACTACGCCGCGCCGCGCCAGGTCATCCGCCAAGGCGTGAATGGCTGGCTAGCTGAGTTTGACCAAGACGAAGATTTTCTGCGCCAGACCCGCCAGGCGGCAGACACCTGGCATGATACCGCCGCACGTGAGGCTGCGAGAGCTGCCGCTGGTGATCTCGGCTGGCGGCGCGTCATTGAGCAATTTGAAGGTGAATTTATTGCCGCACAGAGGAAGCTAGAGTCCCCATCCGTCCCCACCCCATGAGTGAAGAAAACGAAGACCAACCAGACGCACCCGTCGATCCGACACGTGTCAAAACCAAACTGCGTGCCCGCACGGTCTTCATCTCCGATGTGCATCTGGGGATGCCTGACTGCAAGGCGGCGCAGGTTTCCCACTTCATCCGTCACATCCAGTGTGATAGGCTGGTAATGAACGGTGACATCATCGACGCGTGGCATCTGCGCAGGCAGGGCGGCTGGAACAAATCCCACACCCACTTTCTCCGCGCCGTGCTCCGCAAGATGGAAAAGGAGAACACCGAGATCATCTACCTGCGCGGCAATCATGATGACATCCTGGACCGCTTCATCCCCATCCAGCTCGACAATTTCCTCATCACCAACGAGCTCATTCACGAGACCAAGCGTGGCAATTACCTCGTCGTGCATGGTGATGGCTTTGATCACGTCACGACGAATCATCCGTGGATCGCGCATCTGGGAGGCATCGGCTACAACCTGCTGCTGAGGGTCAATCGCCTGTACAACTGGTATCGCCATGTGCGCGGCAAAGAAAGCTTTTCACTCAGCCGCTGGGTGAAGCTGAAGGTCAAATCAGCCGTCAGTTTTGTCGGCAAGTATGAAGAACAGCTCCAGGAACTGGCGAAGGCGAAAGGCTGCAAAGGCATCATCTGCGGCCACATCCACAGCCCGGCGAACAAGCTCGTTGGTGAAACTCATTACCTTAATTCGGGTGACTGGGTGGAGTCTATGACGGCCATTCTAGAATACGATGTCGGTGACTTTGAAGTGATCTCCTATAATGACTTCTGCCAGCGCACCAATCGCCAGCCCAAGGGCAACGCCATCAGTTCTGTCGTTGTGAACGAAGCCAAATTACCTATCGAAACTGTCACCTTGCCCAACTAGTATTGATTCCTATCCCAATCAGCGATGCACGATCACATCCTCAGTTCATTTAACCACGCTCTTAGCAACCTTCGGGAGCATGTGCTCATCATGGCCAGCATCGCCAAAAAGAATCTCGCCAGTGCCATGCGCGGCCTGACGGAAAGAGACACCGATCTGTGCAACGCCGCCATCGCTGCCGATCAAGACGTCAATGATCTGGAAAAAAGCATCGACCGCCTCGGGATGCAGGTTCTGCTAAAGTTTCAGCCCACCGCTCATGATCTGCGCCAAGTCATGGGCACCATCCGTATTGCCAACAATTTGGAGCGCATTTCCGATCAGGCAGGTAGCATCGCCAAACGAGCCAGACAGATCAACAACCTACCAGAAATCTCTGAACTGAAGCTCATCGAGCCCGTCTATCACCTTTGTGCCAGAAATCTGGAATGCAGCATCCAGGCCTTCGCCAATGCGGATACGGAAGCTGCGGCGGCGGCACGCCTGATGGACAAGGAACTTGATGCAGCTGAAAAAGCCCTCGATCAAAGCCTGCTTCATGTCATGGAGGAGCGGCAGTCTCCGCTGGAAGCTTATCTGCACCTTATTTTTGTCGCGCGCTTTCTAGAGCGTGTCGGTGACCATGCAAAGAACATTTGTGAAGATACCATCTTCATTGAGAAAGCTGAGGATGTGCGCTTTGATAAAAACAAGCGCCATCCATCAGCCACAAGCGCCTGATCCATCTTACATCTGCTGCAATAGAGAGCGTGCGGCCTGCGCTGCTGGGATTTTTTGATACACTGGATCAGCCAGCAACCGCTGAATGATCTTCTTCGCCTGATCCGGGTGACCATCACGACGATGCAGATCCGCCAGATAGAGCAACGAGCGGACTTTGTCTAAATCCAGCACATAGAGAGACTCCGCGTGATCCAGCAGGTCGATCGCTTCGCTGATTTTTCCCTCGCTCGCTGAGAGCAACCCCGTCAGCTCCAGCAGATGCGGTTTGCTGCGGCTCTCAGCTAGATCAGTGAGCGTCTTTTTCAGATCACGGCTGTTCTCATCCGTGTAGCGCATCGCCGTGCCCTGATAGAGCGCATAATCACGAGAGCGCCCATCCCCCATGGATGAGCCAGGCCCTTTGGCATACGGACGATACAGCGGATC
>CANHTV010000138.1 GCA_947463285.1 Verrucomicrobiaceae bacterium
CCAGCTTTCCACCAGTCCGGCAGCTTCATGATGATGCCGCATTCTTGAAACACGGCTGTCTCGCGCAGCACGCGGTAAGCCTCCTGCGGCGACATCGCCATCGGTTGGAAGAGTCGCTTTGATTCGAGCCACTCGCGGAGGAGCGTCGATTGTTCGGCGGCGAGCCTCACCGGCTCCAGCAGCGCATTCAGCGCCGTTTGATCCTTCTGTCCTGCATAAAGCTGAAGCGCCCGCGCCAGCGGCAGATGCTGAGGCTGGCCGGTCGCGCTGAGTTTCTCGGTGAAGGTCGCCAGAAACGCAAATGGGCGCTGAGTGTCCGTCTTGTTCTCCGCGAGGTGAAAGCTCACGCGACCGACGACATGCCACGCGGGGCATTCCTCGTGCAGCCACGCCTCGACGCCCTGGGTGGCGATTGGGGCGATGTGGGCCGCGAGATCGTTCCACCATTGGTGGATCATCTCTGGCGTCAGGCACTCCACTCCTGGAAAAGGCGGCGCACTGGAGATGAGCACGGCTTTTTCATCAGCGGTGAGCGGCGGGACTTTTTCGATGTCCTTTGTCTGGCAGAGACGCGTGAAGAAGAGTCTGCCGATCTCACGAAACCAGCGCCATGGGCCATCAAGCTCTGTGATGAGAAAGTCCGTGGCTAACAGGCGCAATACTGGAGCAATGACACCTGTCTGCGCGAGCCGTTTTTCGTGAGCCGTGACAGCGTCGCCTTCAGTGATCAACAAGCCGTCTGGAGTGATGAGTGGTGTGAGCATCATCTCTCCAGATTGGGTTCAATACTCGCCAGACTAGCAATTCAGATCAGCTGAAGAACTTCTTGGCTTTTTCAAAGAAGCTTTCTTCCATGGTGCTGCTGGGTGTCTCACCAAAGGAGAGGGCAAAGGCTTCAAGATGCGCTTTTTGTTCGGCGCTCAGCTTGGTCGGTACAGCAATGGTGACATGGACGTAGAGGTCGCCATGACGATCTTCACCGAGGGTTTTGATGCCCTTGCCACGAAGACGGAAAGTGGTGCCATTTTGCGTGCCTGCCGGGACTTTCAGAGTGGCCTTGCCTTCCAGAGTTGGGACGGTGGTTTCTCCGCCCAGGGTCGCGGTGCTGAAGCTGAGCGGCATCTGGCAATGGAGGTCGTCACCTTCACGCTCAAAAATGTCGTGCGCCTTGATTTGAACGACAATGTAGAGATCACCGGCCGGGCCGCCTTTGGCTCCGTAGTCGCCATTGCCACTGGAGCGGAGACGGGAGCCATCTTCGATGCCCGCTGGAATTTTGACGCGTAGTTTTGTGCGCTCCTTACTGCGACCGGTGCCGGAGCAGACTTTACAAGGATCACTGATGACCTCGCCCGAGCCATTGCAGTCCGGGCAGGTCTGCTGGATCTGGAAAAAGCCGCGCGAGGAGATGACTTGTCCTGCACCACCACAGGTGCGGCAGGTCTTCTTGCCAGAGCCGCTGTTGGAGCCACTGCCAGAGCAACTTTTGCAGGTGGACTGACGGTCGTATTCGATTTCACGCTCGATACCGCGAGCCGCATCTTCGAGCGAGATTTCGATGCCGTAACGCAGGTCACTGCCACGCTGAGGGCCATCACGGCGCTGGCGTCCACCACCGCCGCCGCCACCACCAAAGAAGGATTCAAAAACACCGCCGCCGCCGCCACCGCCGCCGCCAAACACTTCGCGGAAGATGTCGAAAGGATCATGGAATCCGCCACCGCCGCCGCCAGCACTTGGGCCGCCCATGCCACCGGCAAAAGCACCATGACCATAGCGGTCGTAGGCAGCACGTTTTTGGTCGTCACTGAGAATGTCGTAGGCTTCTCCCACTTCCTTGAATTTGTCCTCGGCGGTTTTGTCACCGGGGTTTTTGTCGGGGTGAAATTTGACGGCCAGCTTTCGGTAGGCCTTTTTCAATTCATCAGCGGAGACATCGCGTGAGACGCCTAAGACTTCATAATAATCGCGTTTGTCGGCCATCTGGAAAGGTGTGAATCAGGGATTGTAGGTGGAGGGGAATCAGGCTGCCTGTGCTTCAGCTGGAGTACGGGCTGAGACGATAACGCTCGCGGCACGAAGAAGGCGATCTTTGAGTTTAAAGCCACGTCGGGTGACACGGATAATGGTGCCTTCCTCCAAGTCATCACGGATTTCCTGGGACATGGCTTCGTGAAGGTTGGGGTCGAACGGTTTGCCCAGTGCTTCGACTTCCACTGCACCCATCTCACGAAGGAAATCAGCGATTTGACGCTGCACCATGCTCATGCCCATGAAGATCATGGATTTTTCAGACTCCACGCGGGCGGCTTCGAGGCCCATTTCAAAATTATCGAGAATAGGAAACAAGCTGCGGAGTAGATCCGCGTTGGCGTAGGAACGGGCTTCCTGGGCCTCACGAACGGCACGCTTGCGGTAGTTATCAAGCTCTGCGGCGTTGCGATAGGCGAGGTCTTTCCATTGATTGACTTCGGCAAGTGCGGCTTCGAGCGGATCGAGCGCAGTGGCTTCTGTCACCGGATTTTCAACAGCAGCTTCAGGTGCGGCTGCATCAGGCTGGGTCTCTGGGGTGGGACTCGGCTCAGTCATGGTTTGTTCAAGGGGGGGTAGAATGTGAAAAAGAGGGCCGCTAGTATGCCGCCTTATGACGGGCAATCAAGCGGTGTGAGCGATTGGGCGCTCGTGGTGGTGAGTCTCAGCTCTTTTGCAGGGCTACGAGTGTGATGTCATCGTGGCCGCGCCTACCGCCAAGGAAACGGTCCACATCGGCAATCAAGCCATCGACAACAGCCTGCGGTCCATGCGGTGCCTGCTGGGAAAGGACAGCGTGGAGACGTTCCTCGCCATACTCCTGGCCTTTGGAGTCGAGCGCCTCATTGACACCGTCGGTGTAAAGCAGCAGGCAGTCACCGGACTCAAGCTCGAAGGTGAGATCTTTGGTGACGCGCTCAAAGACGCTGCCTTTGTCGATGCCGACCGCGAGACCTCCACTTTTGAGACTCTCGACAAGGCCTGTTTTCTTCCGCCAGACCAGAGGCTGGGTGTGACCTGCACGTGCCAGGGTTAGGCTGCCGTCTGGTAGAATCACGAGATAGACCATGGTCACAAACATGTCCTCACGGATGTCGGGATAAAGCTGGCGGTTGAGCGTGGCCAATGTCGCAGTGGGTGACGTGCTGAACTGGGCGCTAAAACGCAAAACACTACGGCACATGGCCGTGATGATGGCAGCTGCGGTGCCCTTTCCCGAAACATCAGCAATGACCACCCCCATGCCGCCATCTACGAGAGGGATGTAGTCGAAGTAATCCCCACTCAGCACGCGGGCAGGAATGTTTTTCCCAGCGATACTGTAGCCCTGCAGATCAGGAGCCTTGTCTGGCAACAAAATGCACTGGATGTCACTGGCGCTTTTGAGTTCGGCTTCAATCTGCTTTTTCTCCGCAGCAGCCTGATGAGCCATGGCGTTTGCGAGAGCGAAGGCACACTGCTCGACAAGAGATTTGAAGACCTCAAAGTCATTAGCGCTGTAGCTACGCTGATCTTTTGGGGCGGTGACAGCAAGGATGCCTAGCTTCTTCGGGCCGAAACTGAGCGGGCCAATCATGGATGTCGTACCCACCTGAAGATTGGACAACATCTTACCCAGACGCGCATCTTTGCGCAGGTCTTCGATGATCTCGACGCGCTGGCTTTGAAACACATCACCCAGCAGGCCTTCTTTCATGGTGACGGAATGCAGACGTAAAAAGCTGAGCACCGCACTCGGATTAGATTTCGCCAGACTGGCGACACGCTCGGGGATCTCCACCAAGGGCACGCAGTGGTCTGAATGGAAACGCGGCACGAGATTCGCCTGTGAAGCATCGAGCAAATAAAGCGCACCGCCCGCGCTCTCCATGACCTTCATGGCCCCCTCGACGATGAGTCGATACATGGACATGTGACTGTCCTCACGAGAAATGGCTTCCCCGAGGTCATGGAGGAAGCTGAACATGCGCCGCTCCTCTTCGACGATGGCCTGTTCTTCAAGAAGCAGGCGGGTGATGGCATCATTTTTAACCTTATTGGCCCGCAGCAGTAGGACAATGACTGTGAGTAACAGCAGGGCCAGGATGACAATCAGAAGTGGATTCATGGGGGGATGATCATGGGACGCGATTGTTTTTGGTTAGACAGCCAGAGATGGGCCGTCAGCGTCCTCATGACACGTCAGGGGGAGGCCGCCAAGGGACCTGAGCCTGAGAGTTCTCTTTCCAAAAAATGAATCACATCACGAAATCGACCACGATTTTCATGACTGACGTCCGCGAGCGTGCGGTGAGCCGTGAGCACATGTTCAGCCTGCTCCATCTTGCCTTCAGCCCCTTTTTCACCACAGGTTGAAAGCTGGGCACAGGCCTCGAGTCTCTCAGCAGGCCAGGCGGTGCCGGCAATGTCCAAATCGAGAATATGATCCAGCCCTAAATCAGTGAGGAGCTGCTGATTGCGCGGATTGGCATTCAGGACGCTGAGCGTTCCACCACCACTTTCCAAAAGGTTGAGCGCTGTGCCTGTCAAAGTCCCCAGAAAGGTGGAGTCCATCATCGGACAGCGCTCAAGATCGACAACCAAGTCACGAGTGCCTTCGGTGATAATCGTCTGGAAAGCCCGCTTCACCTGCACTGAATCCTGAAAGGTCCCGCGTCCCTCCACACGCAACCAAAAAACTTTGCCGATATGGCCTACAAGAATGGTGGTGGGAGCAGGCACGGTGGATGATCGGTTAATCAGTTCCAGAGATAAGAGGTCTGGCTGACGAGCTCTTGCTTGCCTCGAAGCAAAGTGATGCGCCAGGAGGTGACGCGGCCTAGCGTTTTATATTCTTCCCCTGTTACCTGAAATTTGGTGGTGTTTGAGCGGCCAATATCGGCAATTTCGACCTCCTTGGTGCGAGTGACCAGTCCATCACTGGACTGGCGATATTCAAAACGCACCGTCACGGGTTGAGACCGGTCTTCGGCCTTCCAAAATATCGTGTAGTAATGACCGCCACGATTCATCACTTCCGCCTTTGTCACCGCGCCATAGAGATGATGCTGAAGCTCAAACAAAATGGCCGGATCACTGACGTTCAGTGGCTGTTGCGGGATGAGGTTGTAGTATTTGATCTTCGAGATCGTGGCTCCATCACCCACTCTAGCCGAGGAGCATGAGACAACAAAGGTCAGCGTCAGTGCCAGTGAGGTCAGACGGAGGAAAAGGGATCGCGATGCGGGAGTCATGCGGGAGCTTCATTATTCGAGTGCTCTGCGCGATGTCAATGTCAGGGATGCAGAGAAATACGATGAAGGAAAGGCTGCCTCACTCTGCCAAGACATCGTAAACCAAGAGTTTTTTGGCAATCGGCTGAAGGATTTCCTTCACGGCCTGCACATGCACCGGATGTTTTTCGTAGGTACTGAGATCCTGAGCGTTGGCAAAACGCATGACCAAACCGACATCGAAGCTGTCATCCACCACGGGGCGCTCACTGGGCAAAGGCTGCCCCACACTCAGGTGCTGGATTTCACGAATCACTGCCTGAAACTTTTTGGCCGCTGCTACGACCTTCGCGCGGTCTGCTGCATCTCCAGGCTTTTTCAGCCAGACCAGCACGACGTGCTCGACTTTGCCTTTGGCGGTGACCGCATACCCCAAAGGGCCAGTGGTGCAGGCTGGCAGCAAAAGTGAGGCAGCAAACAGGCTGAGAACGAGATTTTTCATGAAGTGTGAACTGCGAAAGTAGGCTTCCCTTTGACCGTGTCAAACCTGAGGCTCGCAGAGTTGAAATCTCTGGTTATGCTCCAATCAATGCGCCTTTTCACTGCCCTTTTCATCACGATTGCCAGTCAGCCATCCTTCTCGCAGGAAGCGGCAACCTTTGACCGACTCACCTTTCATCAAGCGCCTAAAACCCTGTCTTCCAAAGCAGTAAATCAGGAATGGCCGCGAGTCCTCGGCCCAAGTGATGACTCTTCGATCAGCGAGTCGCCCCTACTGAAAATCTTTCCTGAAAGCGGGCTCAAACCCATCTGGGAAGTGGCCATGGGCGAGGGCTACACCTCACCTGCCATCGTAGGGGATTACTGCGTCATCTTTCACGCTCTTGATAAAAAAGAGACCATCGAATGCCTGCACCGTGAAACAGGACGGCGCTTTTGGATCAAAGATTATCCCTTTGAGTATCAGGATCGCTACGGCTTTGGCAACGGCCCACGCAGCAGCCCGGTCATTGCTGACAATGTCGTTGTGACTTTGGGCGTCACTTCGATGCTTCATGCCTACGATCTCAAAACGGGCGCAGAGCTCTGGCAAAAGGATCTGCGTAAGACTTACAATGTGCCGCAGGACTTTTTTGGCGCCGGCTCCTCCCCTCTGATTCTTGATGGCCGTGTGATCGTCAATGTCGGCGGCAAAGCAGAGGCTTTTGATAGTTTTGAGGATCGACAGGAACGGGCGCGTAAACTTGCCAGCAAAGGTGTAAGCGTGGCTGCTTTTGATCTGAAAACCGGCAAAGAGCTCTGGAAGATCGAAGACGAATGGGGTGCCAGCTATGCCTCACCCGTACCAGCCAAACTGCACGGCCAAACCAAGGTGCTGATTTACGCTGGGGGCGAGAGTGATCCAGCCATCGGCGGCCTTTTTTGCCTTGATCCAGCGACAGGAACGCTTCACGACCGCTTTGCCTGGCGTGATGAAGAATACATCCAGGCCACAGGCAGCAGCCCGGTGGTCATTCCAGAAAAAAACCGTGCCTTCATCACAACCTGCTACCCGAAAAACCGCCCCATCGGCGGCGTGATGGTGGAATTCGACAGTCAATTCAAAGCCCGTGAGGTCTGGCAGTCCAAGAAAATCGCCTGCCACTGGATGACACCAATTTACAAGGACGGCCATCTCTATGCCATTGATGGCGAACGAGAAAACAACTCTCGCCTCGTTTGCGTGAATGCTGACACCGCGGCTGAAGTCTGGGCCAAGAATCTCGAATGGGAGGATGCCGAGCTCGCTGCGGCGCAAGGTCGTAGCAATCCGATGCGTCTGAGCATCATGCGAGCAAATTTACTCAAAGTGGGAGAAGAGGTGCTCTGCCTGGGCGAGATTGGCAGCCTGCACTGGCTGAAATTGTCACCGCAAGGCATGGAGGAGATCAGTCGGAGTCAGCTATTTTATGCGCTGAACACCTGGAGCCTGCCCGCCCTTAGTCACGGCTTGCTCTATGTGCGCCAGCAGGCAGCTGGGCTGGATCGCCAAACTGGCATGCGCATCCTCTGCTACGATCTACGTGGGGAGTGAAGGTGACTACTGCGCACTGGCCTGAGTCAGCGCACTTTGGACGTCACCGCGATAGGGTACACCTTCCTGGGCACCAGATTTGAGCGTGGAAAGTGCCGCTGCGGCATTTGCCCAGCGCACAGATTCTTCGATGGCTGTGCCTTCGGCAAAATGAGCGGTGAAAGCACCAGCAAAGGTATCGCCAGCCCCCACGGTATCGACAGGCTTCACCGGATGCACCGGCACCGCCAATAGACGTGTTTTGCTGATCACTCGTGTCGAATGACCACCCCGCGTGATGATGACGTGATGAATGGCACGATCACTCAGAAGTCCTGCCCAAGTCTTGAGATCTTGACTGCGGGCGATGTCTCCGAAAATGCTCTCTGCCTCTGTTTCATTGACGATGAGCACCTCGATCTTCACTGTACCCCAGGGGAAGTCAGCTCGGATCGGCGAGGCATTCAGAATCGCCGGCACATGGGTTTCATTGGCGATCAAGATGGCTTCGACCGCCGTTTCCAAAGGAATTTCTAACTGTAAAAGCAGTGCCTTCGCTACAGCGATGCGGGCACGCTGCATGCGGACAGCAGGAGCAGTCAGGGCTGCATTGGCACCGGGGATGACGACGATCTGGTTTTCAGCTTTGGCATCCACGGAAATGAAGGCGATGCCCGTGCCGCCACGGACGGTGTTCAGTGAGCTGCAATTCACGCCTTCCCGGCGCAGATAATTTCGGTAATCACGGCCATCGGAGTCATCTCCGAGGCAGCCGATCAAAGTAGCCTGCACTCCCTGACGCGCCGCAGCCAGTGCCTGATTGGCCCCTTTTCCGCCGAGGCGTTTGTCGAGCCTCGTGGCAGCCACGGTTTCTCCCGGCACGGGCAGGTGATCGACCTGCGCGATGTGATCGACATTCAGAGAACCGATGATGACGACGTTTGGAGGTGTGACTCTGGCC
>CANHTV010000139.1 GCA_947463285.1 Verrucomicrobiaceae bacterium
AACGCTGACGAGTTCATGGATCGGATCAGCCTTGAGCCGGGCTTGGTCGAGCTGCGTTTTCCAGCCATGGATGATCATGCCAAACTGCGTCCCCCAGTCGCCAACGTGATTATCCGTGATGACGATGTGACCGATGAAACGAGCCACGCGGGCCAGCGAGTCCCCAATGAAGGTGCTGCGGATATGCCCCACATGCATGGGCTTGGCGATGTTTGGCGCGGAAAAATCCACGACGATGCGCTTGGGTTTGGTCACCGCTGGGACACCCGCATGATCATCTTTGATGATGAGGGCTAGGCGCTGCTCCAAGGCTGCGGCACTGAGGGTGAAATTCAGGAAACCAGGACCGTCGATGCTGGTCTTTTCACACAAATCAGAGATTTCCAATTTGTCCACGATCTGCTGGGCCAGGGCGCGCGGATTGGTCTTGAGCTGCTTCGCCAAAACCATGGCGGCGTTGCTCTGGTAATCACCATATCGAGTGTCGGCAGCGATGACGACACCGGGAACAAAACCTTCCGGCAATGCAATGCCTGCGGCGGTAAAAGCGGCTTGGAGACGATCAGAAAGGACAGTGCGAAACATGGGGCGCGCACCATGAATCACGAATGAGGAAAGTCGAATGCCAAAAACTCAGCGAATGCGTCCCCAATGACTGGTGAGAGGCCAGTAACAAAAAAGCGCTGTGCCCACAAGATTGCGCTCGGGGACGGGACCCCAGACACGGGAGTCGCTGCTGTTGTAACTGTTGTCCCCCATGGCAAAGTAGTCCTCTTCACGCAACTGGATGCGGGCGATCTGGCCGCCAACCATGCGAGGATCTGCATAGCCGCGATATCCATTCACAGGCTTCTCATATGTGCCTTGCATGACACGACGGAAACCTTCTTCTTGCGCCTCTGCGCCATTGTGGAAAATCTTCGGTGAGGTGATTTCGATGTCATCTCCCGGCACACCGGCGAGACGCTTGATGTAATGCTGTGAACCCTGCTCCGTTGGCACATTGATGCCACGGATGTGTTTGGTAGTGAAAACAAAGACTTCACCGCGTGCCGGTGTGCGGAAATGGTAGCTGAATTTATCCACCAAGACGTGATCTCCATTATGAACGACACCACGAGCCAGGAGCTGGCCTTTGCGAATGGTTTCACCCCCACTCAAGCCATAAGCCATACGGCGATCCGGCGTGTCGTTACCGGTTTCCACAGGGAGGCTGTTGATGTGCTTGGCGAGCTGTAGCTCATCCAGCACCTGACGCTGTGGTGCATTGATCTTGATGGTGTGACCATCTTTGAAATGCAGCAGACAGTAGGGCATGAAGATAGCTAAACGGTGCTCCGTGATCGGCTGACGTGGGTCAAGCTGGCCATCATGATCCGACACGACATTGATGTAACGTGTGCTGGTGAAGAAGGAAGCCAGCCAGCCCAGAGGCCCTGGAGTAGGATCTTCCGCCGTCGCCAAAGCCGTGATACCATTCAGCGTGGGCTGCATGGAGCCCGTGGGGATCTGAAACGGCTGTGCGATATAGCCGCGAATACCAAGAGCGATGACAATGGCGACAAAGAAGACTTCGACATTGTCTCCGATCTCGCTGCTGGCAGCATTCGGCAAGGCTTTCTCGCAGACGCGATTCAGCTCATCATTCAGCGTCTTGATGCGCTCACGATCCCGAGCCTTCATGGCATCTTCGAGACTGCGACGGAGCGTACAGATTTCATCCAGCTTGTCCTTGGGTAAAAGGTCACGCTTGTAGTCAATGAAACGGGTGACGCCCTTGTGCAGGAGTTTGGCTTGCTTTAGGTAGCGAGGGGTAAAGAAAAACATAGGGCGCAGAGTGTGGCTTCTTTGGCATCAGCCGCCCTCCACAGCAAGCGGCAAAAAGGACAGCTTCAAACCCAGACCGCCTCGACAAGTCCAGCATATTTACCACACAGGGCCTCTACCTCCGTCGGCTCCATGACCATGAAAGCTGTGGAAAGAGCATCCGAAAGCGCTGCCGAAGGAGCCAGTGCATAGCTGCGCTGTACCTGAATGGCGACAGGCCGCAAGGTGCGTGGATTCATGATATGCGCGCCTTTGACCATGAAACCGCTGCCGCTGAGCGCACGATCTTTTAGCGTCATGGCTTGGGCGCCATCAGCCAGAGTGACGCCCCAGGCATCTTCACCGGGCGGCTGACCAAGGGCCAGCAGCGTACTGTCTCCAGCATTCAGCAAGGCATTGCCCACCCCCCATTGATCCAAGATACTCGCGGCCTGATCCAGGGCATACCCCTTCCCCACGGCACCGAGATCAAAGACCATATGATCAGCCTTCAGGGTGACGGTGAGGTTGGTCTCATCCAGGTCAAAAAGCTGCGAGCCGATGCTGGCCCGTGCCAAAGCCAGTCGCTCAGGATCAGGCTCCCTCAGGCTACCATCCTCAGTGCGCCAGAGATGCATCAAGGGACCAATGGTAATATCAAAAGCTCCGTCCGACTCCTCGAACATGGTCTTGGCCAGCGAAAGACAGTCCCAGGTCGCCAAAGAAACATTCAGCGACTGCCCGGCGCTGAGTTGGTTCAACTGCCAGATGTAGCTGCCCTGGCGAAAGCGGCTCAACTCGTCTTCGAGACGCAAAATTTCCTCAAAAACAGCCTCCGCAGCCTGCGCTGCATAGAGGGCGTCCACCTCCGCTGACTCCGCGATGATCACTTCAAAGGAAGTCGCCATCGCCTCACGCTGGAAGCCATGCAAAGGCACACTCATGGCTGGGCTGGCACAGACGGCGTGATGCCTGGCAAGGCTGGTAAAACGGGCTTTGCAGGCATGAGTGAAGGTGCCGTCGAAATGGTATCTGCCGGAGGTGTCAGGCTGGCCTCATCCGGGCTGGGTGCTTCCGGTTTGGACTCAATGACGGGTGCCACAGGCTGCGGCTCAGGCGTTTTATTTTTTGCAACGAGCAGACTCAGGTAAAGACCAGGACGCAGTCCATAGGGGCCGGTCTCACGATACTCGCGGCCCGATTTGGCAAGCGCAGCTTTCACCGGCTCAATGAGATCAGAATCCACCACCACGACTGAAGCCTCAAGGGTTTCAGGGACGGTCATTTGGTAGCCCACACGAGGCAGCGTGCGCCAATACCAAGGCAGCGGCCAGCCTGAGTCACGATTGATGACCTGGGCTGTGAAGGCCTCGCCCTGCTCAGATGCGATGGTTTTCACCTCGCTCACCAAGCGCAGCAGATCGGTGCTGGTGTGAGAATAAACATACGGATTTCGTTGATCCGCCCGGTAGTGATCGGTGGCAAATTTGCTCTGCCCACAAAGGAAGTAGATACCCACGCCAATGGCTATTTTAAAGAGGAACCGAGTGATGCGTCCACTCATCCAGCTCCAGATCCAGCCAGCTCCCGCACCGGCCAGCAGCGTCAGCGAATGCTGGGCAGAAAGGATACACCATGGCGTCTTGTAACTGAGCAGCGAGTAGATGCCAAAGAGCACGAGGGTATAAACCGAAAGGAAAACGAGAAAGGCCTGACGGGCGGTGTTTTTAAACTCACCCAAGAGCCCATAAGCCATGCCAAACAGGCCAAGAATGCCGATCATGGACTCGCTCCAAGTCAGGCCATCGTGACGCCAGAAGATCAGCGTGAAATAGTAGTGCCAGGGTTTTTCATGACCACTGCCGCCACTGCGCTCCAAGTAGTTCATGTAGGTCATGAGGCTGTCCTGCACAGCATTCCAATCACGAAATCCACCGGAATACGAAGCCACCGAGACCAGGATGGCCGGAATGGCCACCCAAAGCAGAGGACGCTGAGTCTGCTTTTTTGAACTTGAGGAACTCAAGCGCAGCCCTGAACCACGCGAAGGCTGAAATTCACCGATGAGCACACGCGCTGCGATCCAGCCCACGATGGCCGCGGCCACATTGATGATGAACGTTTCCTTGGTCGCATGTTGAAAACCCAAAGCAAACCCAGCCATTAGTAGCCACAACTTGCTGCCGCCCTGGGAAAACCGCCAGAAGCAGCCCAAAGTCACAGCGATCAGGAGCGTCAACTGCATCTCCATGATGAAGTAGCGGCTGTAAAAAACCATCATCGGAGAGACCGCGCTCATCAGGATGGCCAGCGCAGTGCCCAGCCTGCCGAGCACATCACTGAACATGAAAGTCACCAGCAGAAGCAGCAGCCCGAAAATGACCGACACCATTCGCAGATCAGACTCCGTCCACCTGGCTGGATCACTGTCCCAACCGTCTATTTTTGACCACAGCAGACTCACCTGATGCAGTGCAGGACCGTGATAGTCGGTGGGGTCGTATTGAAACTGGCCTGACTTGGCATAATCCGCCAGCTTGACGCCCAAAATGGCTTCGTCCGTGTGCATCGGACGGCTTTCCAGACTGGGAAGCCGGTAAAAGGAACCCAGTCCTATGGCCAAAATGACCAAGAACAGGAAGGACAAAAGCGAAATGGTAACCTCTTTGCGTGGAGCCATGGGGCGCGCATGATGGCCTTATCTCAGCCGCGTGCTAGTAAGAAATGGAACATCGTCAACTGACCGACTGAGCGAGTCGTCTGACTGCATTTACCATAACAAACAACAGGCAAGCTAACCCGCAGAAGCACGCGCTTTCATGACCAAGTCCATGAAGCGCTGCTTTTGCTCAGCCAAGGCCGCCACGGGATCACCCTCAGGCATCTTGTGAGCTTCTAGACAGACAAAACCCTGGTAGTCGGCCTCAACGAGTAGCTTCACCAACTGATCATAAGGATACTCGCTTAAACCGACGCCACGGATGTGAATGGTGCTGCCGAGATACTCCTTCACCATGGCAAAATTGGCTTCCAGACCTGCACCGATGAGGTCCGTGTCATTCGAGTTCCAGCAAATGCGCACGTTGTTGCGATCAGCGGCCTGCATGATGGTGCGGATATGCGGCAGCTCCGAGGTGTTCTTGCCATGCACTTCCAGACGAATTTCCTGGCCGAAACCGAGTGCATAGTCGCCGAGTTCCGCCAGAGCCTTACCGATCTGCACCAGCGTTTTTTCCACCTCCACGCTTTTCACCAGCGCGTTGGGCTTCACCTTCACACCACTGGCACCGATGTCGTGACTGAGCTTGATGAACTCCATGGCACCCACAATATTTTTCCGGACGACTTCAGGCTCAGCGGAATGAAATTCGTAGTTCGTGCCCATGCCCAGCACATCCACGGGTGAGTTATCAAACATCCGTCGCACCTCATCGCGTTGTTTGGCATTGAGCGATGCATCGACTTTGTGGGCGTGCTCGATGCGCAATTCCACACTCAGGACTTGAGCCGCCTCGCAGTTTTTGATGAGTGTCGGCAGATCCCAGTCTTTTCCCCACTGATAGGTCACCAGTCCAAAATGGATATTCTCGCCTTTGTAACTGAGCTTGGCTTGCTGGGCAGAGGCGAAACCGGCGAAAGCGCTGCCCAAGGTGGTGGATAAAAAGCGACGGCGTGAGGTCATAGACAGCGATACGACCTCAAAAGCCCAAAAAAGGCAACACTCCAGATTTGAATAACCTTAAATTTCACCAAAATACTTTTCACGGACTTGGACGATGGCGTCCAGCATCCGGTCAGCTTCGGCACGTGTTTTGGGGTCAAGACTAGAGGCGCTGCGATTGTAGCGGCGATAAAGGAGCTTCAATTGAGCCTGGATCTGATCCTTGGCCATCTTCGGCGTGATCTCGCAGAGTTCCTCAGGCTTTTTAGGAGTCGTCGAGACAGACGCTGCTTTGGCAGCCTGACTCTGACTCGCAGCGGCGGGTTTGGCTAATGGAGCGGGCTGCGGTTTGGTAGCCTTGGTCTTGGCGCTCTGGGACTTTGAGAGAGATTGGAGAATCTTTTTAAACATGGCGTTGGGGGGATGGACCAGAGAAAGGATTCTTTTGGGCTATTCGATGCGCATGGTGCGAAGGTGGGCGCTTTTACGCTTCAGATCTTCATCTGAAAGCACGCCTGCTCCCTTGTAACTGACAGCGACTTCACGACTGCGTCCCGATTGTTTATCGACCACGAGAGCACGCACACGCTGGTTTTCATCGTAGCTGAAGGTGACGGCAATTTCGCAGCCTTTCGGGCGATTGGGCGGCACTTCGAGAGTGATACGACCGATGATGTCCACAAATTTGGCGTCTTCATCTTCACCCTGGGTGATGTCCACCTCAATGACGCGCTCGTTGTCTTCACTGGTCTGGTAAACTTGAGTCCGAGAACAAGGAATGGGAGTGTTCTTGGGAATGACGACAGAGTTCATCAGCTTTTCTTCACCGGTTCTTGCATTGTAAACCATGGCTACTGTGCCGTAACTGGCATTGCAGACTTCTTGGATACGAGCCGACTTTTTGGCAAAGAGTGCTGCGCCGAGAGCCACACATTCATCGACATTACCGCAGGATTTAGGGGCTTGGCCAAACATTTTCTCCAAGATGACTTTCACCTTAGGAATACGGGTGGAGCCACCGACAAGAACGACATGGTCGATCTCGCTAGCCTTGAGTTTGGCTGAGTCCAGAGCCTGCTCCACCAACATGACAGTGCGAGTCAGCATTTGGCGGATGATTTTTTCGAAGCCAACACGAGTGAGGTCGATACGGGCGATGCCGTCATTCTTGTCATTGGCGACCGTGTCATTCACGCGCTGGAGCTTGGAGAGCATCTTTTTGGCGTCTTCTGTCGTCTGGAGCACGCGGCGGCGATGACGCTCATCGGAGAATAGAGGCGCTCCGGTTTGTTGGCGATACTGCTCAGCGTAGGCATCCAGAAGCATTTCATCAAAATTACTCCCACCGAGATGGCGAGCACCTTCGCTGGTCAGAATGCGGATGTTGTCGCCTTCCACATTGAGGATGGTGACATCCAAAGTTCCGCCGCCAAGGTCATAGACAAGAATGCGGCCCTGCACGCCTTGGTTGTGAGCATAATACACAGCTGCAGCTGTGGGTTCATTGACCAGACGCTTGACCTTCATGCCCGCCATCTCGGCTGCAGCGATGGTGCTTTTACGAGCCAGTTCGTTGAAATTGGCCGGCACTGTGATAACGACTTCGTTGATGTCTCCAATGATTTTGGAGCAGTCGCGCTTCAGTTTTGAAAGAATGAGGGCTGAAATCTCAGCCGGGGACCACTTCTTGCGATCAATCTCCACCAGATAATCGGGGTCATCCATGTGACGTTTGATCTGGAAAACGGTCCGGTCCGGCTCACCGCCATCACGGGCGGCACTGCCGACGAGTTTCACATCCTCATGGCCTTCAAAGAAAACAACGGACGGCGTAAGTCGCTCACCATCAGAATTCGGAACGATTTCTGGATTACCATCTGGTTTAAGGTAGGCCAGCCCCGAAAGGGTCGTTCCAAGGTCGATGCCAACGTATTCAGCCATAACAAATATAAAGGTGAGAGATGATCAGTGAGTGAAAAAACTATTGGCTGGAGGTTTTGACCTCCACTTTTCTAAGGATGACCTCATGGCCCTCCTCGCGCGAGTAAATAAATCCAGAACGACAGGTTTCCACCACTCGCGGCTTCTGCTTACCGGGAACACTATCCACCACGGCGATGCGTTTACGCAGCTGGGTATCGACCTCGGTGCCAGCGGCGATGTCGAACTCAGTGATGCCATGTTGTAAGAGAATATCCTCAAAAGAAGCCCGGAGCGTGCCAAGCTGGGTGACAACATCACCGCCATTTTGGCTACTGTAACGTGCGGTGAGCGCGTCGATGAGGTCAACACGCTTGATGATGTCATGAGCAAACATGACAACGGTAGACTCTTCCGTGGACAGTCCTCGGCGCATGATTTCATGCTTCTCTTCCAGGTCCAACAACTGTCCGCGTAGGCGCGCTTCGATCTCCTGCCAATGCCTGAGCTGAGCCTCAGCCTGGGCAAACTCAGCGCGGCGATCCTGAAGGCCCGAGAGTTCAACTTTGATCCGCTCGCTGAGTGATGTCTGTTGGTTGAGTTGGGTATTGATGTCCGTGAGACGTCTTTTATGCTCAGCCTCGAGCGCCTGAAGACTGGCTGCTTGTTTTTGGGCGCTGTTCGTGAAAGCGGCTAGTTCGTTTTCGAGGGCAGCGCGAGATTTTTTCATCTCCTCAACCTTGGCAGATTCGCGGTTAAACGTTTCCTGAAGTGAGTTGATCTTTACCTGCAAAGCCAGCTCGCGCTCGGCAGCTTCACGCAGGGATTTAGCGGTTTCAGCCTGCCGTGTTTCC
>CANHTV010000140.1 GCA_947463285.1 Verrucomicrobiaceae bacterium
CATCTCAGAGGCCTGTGTTAAAGCTGGCGTTCTGCTCGGTGAACTGGAACGCCCAGATGAAGCAGTGCCCTTGTTTGAGCGTGCCCTCAAGATCGGCGAAACCACATCTGCTGCCCGTGGTATCGCTCTCGTCGGCGTGGTTCAGGCGTTGTTTGCCAAGGGCAACTACGACGGCGTCATCTCCAACTACAATCAGAACGCCAGCGTGTTGCTAGAAGGCGAGACGCGTCCGAAAATGCTGCTCTTGGTGGGCAATGCCTACCGCATGAAAAGAAGCTATGCCCGCGCTGTCGAGGTCTATTTGATGATCGAGCAGAGCAATCCTGAAAGTGATCAGGCCTTCGAGGCCGGATACTGGAAGCTCTATTGTTTTTATCTCCTGGATGACAAAGACCTCGTTGAGTTCGCCACGGCTTTCATCACGCGCCATTCAGATAAACGTGCCTCTCATGAGTTCCTCAATCTGGCGCGCCTGATCCGTGCTGATTTTCACTTTAACAAACAAAACTACGCAGATGCCGCCAGCAGCTTCCAGGATGTCAGCATTGAAAAACTCACCCCCAAGCTGCAACCCGGCACACTTTTCAACAAAGGCTGGGCTCAGGCTGAGTCTGGACGCTCACAGGATGCTATCAGCACCTTCACCCAATTTCTTGCCAGCCACCCCAATCATGAGCTGACCTCGAAAGCCCTGGCCCGCCGAGGCTTGGCCTATCGCGAAACCAAGGATCTGGTCAAGGCCCTGTCTGATTTCCAGTCGGTAGTCAAAGATCATCCCAATTCTGAAGCCGTGGAGCTGGCTTATCTCCAGATGGGGCTCATCGCCGCCGAGCAGCGTGATCATAAAGCGACGATTGCCGCCTATGAAATGCTGGTGAAAAAATATCCTACCAGTGCCGCAGCCGGGCAGGCATGGTTTGGCATTGGCCGTGCCAGCTTCTCAATACAGATGTGGGACAAAGCCATTCAGGCACTAGAAAAAGCCATTGAGTTCGACCGCAAAACCTACCTCGATCCAGCCAGTCTGATGATCATTCAGGCGCAATACGTTCAACAAAACACGGAAGCCTTGGCCAAGGCCATCGACGCTTTCCGACAGGCAAATCCTCATGGCGTCATCCCTCCGAACGTGCTGACTTGGCTGGGGCTGAAGCTCTATGATCAAAAGGCTTTTGCCCGCTCCACTCAGTATCTTTCTCTCGCTTCCACACCTGATGTCCCGGAAAACACTGACCCACGCGTATGGAACTACCTGGGCATGGCTTTCCTGGAAACCAAGGACTACGAGAGCTGTGTCAAAGCCACGGATCACTTCCTGAAAGTGACTCCTGAGAGTGCTGCGCGTGCTCGTGGTCTGATGACCAAGGGGCGTGGTCTGCTCGGCCAGAATAAGTTCGATGAAGCCGATGCCGTCGTGCAGGAAGGTCTCGGTTTTGCCAAAGACGGCAAGCCTCAGGCGATGCTGCTGCTGCTCCAGGGGGAGGTGTTGATGGCGCAGGGTGACAAAATGGCCTCTGAAAACAAGGCGGCTGAAGCACAAACCAAGTATGCTGAGGCGGCTGGTAAGTTCATGATTCCAGCGCAGTTTTTTGATGACGAAGAAATCACTCCCCAAGCTCTGAGCAGTGCAGCTAAAGCTCTGCAAAAAGCTGGCCAGCCCGACAAGGCGGATGAATTTCTCAAGCAGCTCAAAAGCAAGTATCCCAACTACTCCAACCCCTGAATGCAGCTTTTTCCAGGGCTTTGAAACCTTTCACATTCTAACTGAACGATGATCGACTCACAGACAGCGGCTCAAGCTCTGCTCCAAGATTATTACTCCGTTTTCAACTCGGGTGACCGTGAGGCCATGTTGGCCCTGCTCTCTGACGATGTGGTGCATGACATCAATCAAGGTGAAGCTGAAGTCGGACGTGAGGCCTTTCGGGCATTCCTTCAGCGCATGGATCGTTGTTACGCGGAGGAGGTCGAAGAACTGCTCGTTTTTGCCAGCAGTGATGGTTCTCGTGGAGCTGCGGAGTTTTACATTTCCGGCACCTATCTCAGCACGGACGATGGACTGCCTCCTGCGATGGGGCAAAAATATCGACTGCGGGTCGGTGCCTTTTTTGACCTGCGTGGCGGCAAGGTGGCGCGTGTGACCAATTACTACAATCTGGAGGACTGGCTGCGACAGGTCGGAGCCAACTGAGGCGCGGCCCCCTCGCTTTTCCCATGTCCGCTCTTATCCATAGTCATCGTGACGGACATGCCGTACGGCGGAATTTCATCTGTCATGTGCTTGAGGGGGGGCTTTACATGGGCGGGACTGCCTTTTTGGCCCCAGAAAGTGTGATGCCCAAGATGGTACAGACACTCGGAGGCCTGCCTTGGGTCATAGCTATCATGCCGGTGCTACTTCCTGCGGCGTTTGCCTGCGCCGGGCTTTTTATCGCACCTGTTGTGGAGCGTCTGGAGCGTTTTAAACCCTGGGTTTTAGGTTTTGGTCTGCTTCAGCGGCTGCCGTATCTGGTGACAGGTTTGATTTTGATGTTTGCCGAAAATTTGGACGGATGGCTCCTGCCTCTAGTGGTGTTGACGCCCGTGGTTTCAGGTTTGATTGGGGGAGTCACGGTCGTGGCATGGATGGAGATGGTCACACGCATGGTGCCGGAAAAAATCCGCGCGGCGGGTTGGTCTGCCCGTTACATCATGCAGGCCTTGATCGCCATCGGGGCAGGTACGGCCATTCATCGTGTGCTAACTTACATGCCTGGTCGTGAAGGCTACGCTTGGCTACATCTGGCAGCGTTTACCTTGCTCTTCCTATCTTGGCTCGCGCAGCTGCCGATGTGTGAGCAGATTGGCCATCACATCAAGCCTCGTCCGCAGGGGCCTTACTTGGATTATTTGCGAGAGCTGCCGAGTTTGTTTCTCCGTGAAAAGCATCTCATCAAACTGGTTCTGGCTCGGTTCTTTGGCACAGGGTTTTTGATGCTGGTTTCGTTTCTGACGATTCATGCCCTGCATGTCACTGGCAGACCTGAGGCTGATGAAGGCCATTTTGTGACTTGGCAGGCCGTGGGGACGGTAATAGGCAGTCTGCTGGCGGGTTATGTGGGCTACCGCAGCGGCGGCAAGGTGCTGCTGCAAAGCTCGCGCTTCGTATGTCTGGCGCTTTGTGTCTGGGTCATGACCAATGAGACCTTCGCCGGATTTTCCGTAGCCTATTTTGTTTTGGGCTTCGGTTTATTCTTGGATCGTGTCGGTGATCTGACTCTGGCCGCTGAGCTTTGCCCGCCTGAGCGGCGCTCCACGCTTCAGGCCTTACTGGGTTTCTGTAACGTCTTTTCGCTGCTGCTGGCTTCGTTTCTTAGCGGACAGGTTTATCGGTTGACGGAGTCCTTCCAAGCCGTGGCTTGGCTGGCTGCCGCCTGCGCCTTGCTATCTTTGCTGATTTTGACTCGGATTCCCGAGCCACGTCAGCCTGCGACGAGGTCGTAACCACGCCAGTCTTTGACGGTTACATCGACAAAGCTGCCAACTGGAAGTTCCTTGTCCACAAAAACGGTGGTGTCGATGTCCGGCGCATCCATCTCACTGCGGGCGACGCCAGGCTCTTCGACCAGCACGCGGAGCTTCTTGCCGACCTGACTGCGGTTGACGTGCTCCACTCCGCGCTGGATGGCGCGCATGGCTTCATTCCAGCGGGCTTTGCGGGTCATGTGGTGGATCTGATCTTCCATTTTGGCTGCCCGAGTGTCTTCCTCACGGGAGTAATTGAAGACACCAGCGCGCTCAAATTTTTCGTCCTCGATGAACTGGATCAGCTCATTGAAATCGGCCTCCGTCTCACCAGGGAAACCGACGATGAAAGTCGTGCGGATGGCAATGCCAGGGATGCCTTTGCGGATGCGTTTCAGCAGGTCACGGATGTAGGCACCATCGGTCTCACGCTTCATCATGGAGAGCATGTTGTCGCTGATGTGCTGGAGCGGCATGTCGATGTAACGGGCGACTTTGGGGCTCTCAGCAATGGCCTGGATGAGGTCATCACTCCAGTGGGCTGGATGGGTGTAGAGAAGACGGATCCAAAAGTCACCAGGGATGGCGTTCAGCTCACGAATGAGGGTGGAAAGGGAATCGCCCTTGCTTGAATCGACTCCACTGCGTGGCTTTGGGCGGTCTTCCGTCCATTTATCCATGCCAAAGTAGGTGGTGTCCTGGGAGATGAGATTGATCTCTTTGACGCCGCTTTCGATGAGCTGACGTGCTTCTTTGACGACGCTTTCCTGAGTGCGGCTGCGGTGGCGTCCGCGAATACGCGGAATGATGCAGAAGGAGCAGGGGTGGTTGCAGCCTTCAGCGATCTTGATGTACGCGAAATGCTTGGGCGTGAGGCGGAACCGCGGCGTGTCGTAGTCTGGAATATACTGAGGGCCTTTAGTGACGAGGTTTTCCTGTTCGTGATCCTTGGTGCCCATCAGGCTTTGGATGATCGGAGCAACCTGTGTGATTTGGTCCAAGCCGATGAAGGCATCCACATCAGGCATCAGGCTAGGTAGCTCGTCCTTGAAGCGTTGGGAAAGGCAGCCTGCGACGATGATTTTCTGCTTCTTCCGTTTCTTGGATTCCTCACGGGCATCCACGGCTTCGTGAATGGCACCAACGGACTCCTTTTTCGCCATGTCAATGAAGGAGCAGGTGTTGATAATGAGCACATCAGCCAGCTCGGCTTCTGGAGTCATGGTCATGCCTGCTTGTTGGAGATGGCCGACCATGATTTCAGAGTCGATGAGATTTTTGGCACAGCCGAGGGAGACGAGACCGACTTTGATCATAAATAAGGAAAAGGGGCGCGGAGAATACGGTCTTTTCCCCGGTGTGAAAGAGAAACCTTGTCGGCAATGCCGTATCTGGTCTTCTGATTTATGTGCCCGCGCTTTTTTATCTACCTTTTGCTCGTGGCTTCACTGTCGCCCAAACTCTCTGCTGAAGGGTCGTCTTGGTCTTTTCACTCACCTCGCGAGGAGACTTCTTTTAGTCATCTCTGTCAGGAAAAAGCTGGTCGAGATGGTGGCGTTGCACTGACGATGGAGACGGGGGAAGGGGAGCACTGGATTGGTTTCTGGCAATGTTTGGTGCCTGTCAAAGGAGGGCAATATTATCATTTTGAGGCCTGGCGCACTTTTACCCATGTGCATGAACCCAGACGAAGCGTGGTGGCGCGTGTGATCTGGCTGGATGAAAACGGCAAGTCAGTGACTTGGGAAAAGCCTGCAAAAAGGGGCTATGCCAAAGGCGTGATTCCCGTGGCTGAGCCGGAATATCCCGCCGATTCAGGCGGCGCATCTGGAGACTGGGGACGTTTTGAAGCCAATCTGCGTGCGCCGCAGAAAGCCAGGCTGGCCAAGATCGAACTCTACCTCCAATGGGCCAGCCGAGCTCGAGTGCAGTGGGATCAAATTTCACTGAAGGAAATCCCAGCACCTGCTCCACGACGAGTGCGGCTAGCGACGGCGCATTTACAGCCCAAAGAAGGCTCGAATCCCCAAGACAAGCCACCTCAGTTTGCGGCCTTGATTGCAAAGGCTGCTACACGGAAAGCAGACCTGATCGTTCTGCCTGAAACCTTGACCTACTACGGCACCGGTAAAAAAATGCATGAATGTGCTGAACCGATTCCAGGCCCGAGCACAGAGTATTTTGGCCGATTGGCCGTGAAACACGATCTCTACATTGTCGCGGGCCTGCTCGAGCGCGAAGGTCCTGCCGTATATAATGTGGCTGTTTTGATCAGCCCTAATGGCAAGGTCATTGGCAAATACAGGAAAGTGACCTTACCTCGTGGAGAGATCGAGGCTGGTATAACCCCTGGGCGAGACTACCCTGTTTTCGAGACCCGCTTTGGCAAGGTGGGCATGATGATATGTTATGATGGCTTCTTTCCTGAAGTTGCGAGAGCACTCGCCATTCAAGGGGCTGAAGTTATCGTGTGGCCCGTTTGGGGGTGTAATCCACTTTTAGCCTCTGCGAGGGCCTGCGAAAACCATGTGTATGTTGTGAGCAGCACCTACACAGATGCCAGCAAGCATGACTGGATGATTTCTGGGATTTATGATCACCACGGTGACGTGCTGTCTCAGGCAGATACCTGGGGTGAGATTGCCATAACAGAAGTGGACCTTAACGAGCATGCTCATTGGAACAGTTTGGGGGATTTTAAGGCACAGATTCCGGCTCATCGGCCAGCGAGTCTCAAAGAGTGAGTGGCATAGAGTTGTTCAAATCACTTTTGAGAAGGCATGAAACATCGGGAGGAAGAATAGCTTGGGTTATGGAATTTACACTATCATTGGTTTGTCTAAAATGTCTCAATCCTTGATTTTATAAAGGCTCCAACTTCTCTGACTGTTTGCTTTATCGAGTTTCTTATACCTCTGAAAGAATTGGGAGAAGATTAGAAAAGTCTCTTTTTTGTGACTCGTTTTGTGGATTCACCTGTTTTTAAAATGAGAAAAGGACGATGAAATTGCAAAAAAAGCCTTGTCATCATGGTAATTATATATCAAAATCGACACACTTCTGAATAGAACGAGTTATTCACAATCGCTAACTGAGCCACTATCATTACCAAAACACTTTATGTCCGACCTCAACTCACCTGAACTCATGACGGTCAAAGAGACCTCAGAATATCTGCGAATCCCTTTGCCGACAGTTTACTATCTCGTTCAGCGTGGTCAGCTGCCTGCCGTGCAGATTGGTGGACGCTGGCGCATCAAACGCAGTCTCTTGGATCGTGACGTGCTTCGCAAAGAAGATGAAGCCGGTCAGCCTACCGTCATGGTGGTGGATGATGATCCTGCTCTCCAGGCCTTGTTTAAGCAATTCCTCAAGAAAGCTGGGTTCGGACGCCTCGTCGTTGGCACAGGCAGTGAAGCTATCAGCTTGGCTAAGAAGCAAAAGTTCGATTTTGTCTTCCTCGATCTGAAGCTTCCTGATGTTCCCGGTGATGAAGTCTATTCTCAGCTCAAAGCGCTGCACCCCGATCTGCCGATCGTTATCATCACGGGTTATCCTGATAGCGAAGTGCTGAGCCGCATTCTTTCCCATGGCCCAGTGACCGTGATCAAAAAGCCTCTGGAGTATGATCAATTGAACAAGGCTGTGAAACAGCTTGGCCATAAAGGCTCTGAAGCTGTCGCCTAAAGATCCTAACACTGGAATCCTTCCAATCACTCGAACGCCGCGATTTCTCGCGGCGTTCTTGTTGATGATCTGGAGGCTTATCAAAGCAGTCGGGCGGCTGCTTCAGCCAGCGGGCTCCGCTCGCCTTTGGCTAGCGGGACATGGGCTGCGAAAGTTTGTCCTCTCATGCGTTGACGCGTGTAAACCAAACCGTTGCTGCGACTATCCACGTAAGGATTATCGATCTGAGCTGGATCACCGACGAGCACGAGCTTCGAGCCTCGTGACATGCGTGTAACGACAGTTTTCGCTTCCAGTGGTGTCAGTTGCTGGGCTTCATCCAAGACAAAGAAGCGATCAGGAATCGAACGTCCGCGAATGTAACAGAGCGCCTCAATCTCGATGACTCCCTGCTGGATGAGGGGATCATAAGGTGCAGCAGCCTCCGCCTGTGAAGCTGGGCGGTCCGGCAAAAAGCGGTTCTTCTTGCGCTGTGGGCCTTGCTGATTGTCCACCGGGCGCATGAGTAGATCCAAAGCATCATAGACGGGTTGCAACCAGGGGCGCATTTTTTCCTGAAGGGTGCCAGGCAGAAACCCAACAGTCTGGCCCATCGCGACAATCGGGCGACTGACCGTCAGGCCTGTGTAGCCGCGATTGAAAACCTGAGAAAGCCCTGCTGCGACTGCGAGCAATGTTTTACCAGTGCCAGCCTGGCCATAGCAAGTGACAAGGCTGATGTCAGGATCAAGGAGTGCATCTAAGAGGCAGGTCTGCCCCAGATTCATGGGTTTGATGGATCGTCCTTGGCCCACTTTGATGCTTTCAGGAGTGTGCAGCAGTCGCACAAAATCACCTTGGGCATTCATTTTGGCCGGCATGGCGGTTTTTTCACCTGCTGTCAAAAGAACATAGTCGTTTGTAAAGATGTCGCTGACGCGATTGGCAGCGAGTGAAAGTCTGCCACTGCTGGAAAAACGCTGCAGTTCGTGCCCGGTGATGTCGATGCGTGCGATGTCAAAGTTGGAGACTTCACGTGGCTCGACTTTGTCGTGGAGATAGTC
>CANHTV010000141.1 GCA_947463285.1 Verrucomicrobiaceae bacterium
CCTTGCTCGGGGTGGGCTGAGGGGTGGCGACAGTAGTGGACGTTTGATAGCTAGCAAGAGAGAATTTCTGGAGAAATCCAGTCTTGGTCTCAAAGCTGGCTCAAAACTTCGAGCTGATGTTTGTCCTCAAAGGTGAGAGACTGGGGATCAAGCTCCTCATAAAAACTCAGGGCAAAGTGCGGCTGGCGGGCGTGCAGGTGGGCCTGGATCAGACAACGTGTGACTGGCAGATTTTCAGGAAAACGGCGCAGGTAGCGGAGCCAGAGCGCTGTGGCTGAGCCCACACGAGCCTGTGCTGAGGCCGCAAGTATGACGGCAAAGTGCAGATGCGGGAAAGGGCGGAGCGCTCCCCCGTGGCCGCGAGCCTCAGGCAGGCTTTGAGAGCCTGTTGGGCTGGCAGAAATGAGTCAGCGATGAAGGCGCTCTCAGACAGCCAGTGCAGGTAATCCGCCGTGATGTAAGAGGCGCATCGCGTCATCCAGCTTATCACCTACGGCGGCAATCATGAGATGAGCCGGGAGTGGTGCAGGCAGGTCTTTCTGCCCTGCTAGCCAAGCAGCAGCGAATCACGCCAAGTGCCTAAACTTTCCAGCATCAACGAGTGCTCGACTGTGAGCTGACGGAGCTGATGGAGCGGCGGCAATTGCAGCCACGCCTCAATCTCAGCGACCTCTTCATCCTGTAGCCGGGCGATGCTGAAGAGCAGGGACGGCAGCGTTTCTTTAGGCGCCTTTATCAAGTAGCGCGTGAGATGCTCCAGTCGCTCCGTCCTCAGGTCATCCGCTGATTTGGCAGACGCGGGCTGTAGGCGCCAGGCCCAGGAAACCGCGAGCAAGGCGCAGAGCAGGTTGATCCGTCCATAGCGTGCGAGACACGAGGTAGGACGGCGAAGCATCTGGAAAGCGGGGAAGCAGAACGGAAAAGCAAAGATCAGCGCATGGCGGACTGATGCGTGGGCAGCACGCGCAGCTGCACCGTGGATCATCCGCCCGCAATGGGACGTGTCGCGGGCTTTCCAGCCTGCGGAATCCTAGAACATCTGGCTTCAGCCAAAGATTCTAAACTCAGGCCTTCGTGCTGAAGGTAACGCCATCTGGCGTCACGGTCACTTTTTTGATGGCTTTGAGCACCGTGCCGAGAGGTTCGATCTTCCGGTAGGGAGCCACCCAGGGCCAGATTTCCATGCCCGAGATGAAACCATCGGCCACAGGCTTGCCCGGCACCTTCATGTCCACCACCTTGGCGTCGATGCCTTCCTCGTGGACATAGAGAAGAAAGGTAGCGATACCGTTGCAGTAGCGCTTTTTGTTCTCCCAGAATTTGATGTTATTCATCGGCAGACTGATCTGGCCGGAAACGGTGTTTTTGGCAGGGTCGGTCGTCTCAAAACGGACCAGATCCGTGTAGGTGCCGTAGCCCGAATCAGGGGCCATCAGCACCACGGCATTCAGCTCAGCCACTGAGAGCGACAGCTCCGCCGCCTGACCTGATTTCGCAGCTTCGGCAAAATCCGTCAGGCGTTTGCTCAAAGCCGTACGAGCCTCCGTCGTGATCTCTACAGCTGGGAGTTTCACCGGCGCATCCACCGTGAAGGCAGCAATGGCCTTGTCCTGCGAGAACAGCGAATAAGCGCTGAAAGCGATGATGCCGCCAAAAACGAGCGCAGCCAGGAACATGATCGTACAGCCATAAAAAGGGCTAAATTCGCCAGTGGGAGTTTTTTCAATGCGGGCCATGGGGGAGGGGCGCGCAGAAAAGCAGATAATGCCGTCAATGAAAGCAGAGTTCTGAATCAGTGTGAGCTGCGCAAAGCTAATAACCCGCCTTTGACGATCTGAGTCCGGGCTCTACTCTATGCCCGAATTTATGCTCGATACTGCCACTCTCCTTATCCACTGCCCCGACCGCCCCGGGTTGGTCCACGACGTCACGGGTTTCATCTCCTCCCACAAAGGCAACATCATCGACCTCCAGCAGCACATTGATCCAGATCAGGACGCGTTTTTCATGCGCCTCGAGTGGAGCCTGGAAAACTTCACGCTTGAGAAATCAGAGATCTACGATCGCCTTCAGCCTATGGCACGCCGTCATGAGATGCAGATGCGGCTGCATTTTTCCTCTCAGCGCAAGCGCATCGCCCTCTTTGTCACCAAGGAAAACCACTGCCTTTATGACCTGCTCGCCCGTCATGAGGCAGGCGACCTGCCGGTGGACATCCCGCTCATCGTTGCCAATCACGACACGCTGCGTCCAGCGGCTGAGCGCTTCGGCATTCCCTTCCATCATTTCCCCATTACCAAGGATAACAAAATCGCCCAGGAAGCCGCGCAAATCGAGCTACTGAAAAAGGAGCGCATCGACACCGTGGTGCTCGCACGCTACATGCAGATCATCAGCCCGGCCATGATCGCCGCCTTTCCGAATCAGATCCTCAACATCCATCACAGCTTCCTGCCCGCCTTCGTCGGTGCCAAACCGTATCATCAGGCCCACGCACGCGGCGTGAAGATCATCGGAGCCACCAGCCATTACGTCACCGCTGATCTGGATGAAGGACCAATCATCCACCAAGATGTCATGCGTGTCAGCCATGAGGACACCGTGCAGGATCTCGTCAGACTAGGCCGCGATCTGGAGAAAACCGTGCTCGCCAAAGCCCTTTGGTGGCACGTGCGGGATCAGGTGCTGGTCTTCAAAAACAAGACCGTGGTGTTTGATTGAATTGCATCACTTCCACAAAATCCTCGCGGCATAGACAGAGTTATCAGCACCGAAGGCATTGTCCGGGGAGATAATGATGTTTGGGGCGGAGGTCTGCATCCACTCAGCCACGGTGACCCACGTCTCGTTTTCACTGACCTCGGTGACGGCAAAGTTCCCGAGTCTGGCACCGCGCTCAGGCACGAGGATGCACTCGGTGGCACGTTTCACGGCCAGGGTTTTCTGGTCCACCTCCGACATGAACAAGGGCGCACGATGCCTGACGACATGGTCATTGTGGGCTCCACGACGGGTGTAAACGAGATACAGCCGATCCGCATGGGTCACCCAATGCTGCTGGGTGTTATAGTTGCCGAGGTCCTGGCCGTCATCGAACTTCCATGGCCGAATTTTGCCAAAGTGCAGCCCGTCCTCACTGACGCTGACATAGCCTGCGGTGTCGTTTCGCAGCGTCAGGTAAAAACGCCCGGCGCAGCGAATAATGGATGGCTCATAGACACCCCGACCAGACTCCAGAGTGAGCTCATTCCCCTGTTCAATAAAGCGTAGCGTGCTGCCATCAAAGATACAGCGCAGAACAGTCACGGAGTAGTATTTATCAGCCTCCGCCTTGTGATACACCGGCAGGAGGATGTCGCCATTTTCCAGATCAAAACGCTGCACACTGCCGGCACCGACGTTGTAAAACTTGGGTAGATACGGCATCGGCAGGGTTTGCCAGGCGGTCCAGGTCTTTGCCGCTTCGTCATAGACGGACCAGACCGTTTCACGTTTTCGGTTAGGCAAGACATGATCACCTTGATAGCGGACACTGTGACCGATACCAAGAAGCTTGCAGGATTTGGCATGAAACTTTGGTGTAAAATCACAAGCACCGACCATGACACCACCGGGCTCTTCACGGCGGCCCAGGGTTACCGAATGCTCTTTGATGGGGCTCCAACTGACACCGAGATCGTCTGAGCGAACATCATTGAGGGCATAAAACACGTCGCTGCCCGTGAGCAGCAGCTTTTGCATCGTCATCACCACGCTGGGTGTCGCACCGGGGATCGCACCTGCACGCGGATGCACCCAGCAGGTTTTGCCATCATAGCCTTTCGTGATGGTGATAAGCTTGAGGTCATAAGGCAGTCCTTGTGGAGGTGGCGGGCTGAGTTGCACCTGCGCCGCGAGCTGCGGCACCTCCCGCCTCAGACCTTCAGCCACGAGCCGGGCCATCATGCGCGCACCTTCCTGGGAAAAATGCGTCTTGTCTTTGTCCGATGGGGCATAGAGGCGGCAAAACTTCTCCCCCATCTGCTGAAACAGCGCGAAGCTGGCGCGATGCAGATCAATCACTGGCACCTGCATTTCCTTTCCCACCATCTTCACCGCCTCGACGTAAGGCCCGAGAGATGAGGTCATCTTTCCATCCACAAAAACGCGACGCGCCACGGAGGTGATGAGCACAGGCCTGCCGCCTGCGGCCTGGACTTCGCGCACAAAGGCACGCAGGTTTTCGCGATAGGTGGTGGTGGCATCCGTCTCACGTTCAGGCCCCTTCCCTGGCTGATCATTGTGACCAAACTGGATGAGCACCCATTGACCTTTTTCTTTCAGCACACGATCCCACAAGCCCAGGGCGCGAAAGCTCTTCGTGCTGGTGCCTGAACGTGCATGATTGACCACCTTCAGCTGTGGTAAAAACTCCCCCAACATCTGTCCCCAACCCGCCAGATCAGGCCTGTCTTTTGGTGTAGCCATGACGCTGGCGACCGTCGAGTCTCCCGCAAGAACCACGCGATCCTGTGCCTGAAGGAGGCTGCTAAATAAGAATAGAGAAATGATCCAACGAGTCATCAGCACAGAACGACTCAGCCAGTGTCTTCCTGCGATTTTGCAGTTCATTTCATCAGATTCATTGACTGCGATTGTTCATTTTGAGTAATCTAAAAACCCAATGTTCCGCAGTCACAAGAATTCTGAACCAACTCTTCATCACCCGCAAGCCTTGCGATTTTTTATGGTTCCATTCCCATTCACCTTTCCTCTTCGAGTTGCTGCACAGATCATTGTTTTACTGCTGATTTCCAGTGCAACCCTGCTCGCCAAAGCTCCGGCAAAACCTAGCCAAGGCAGGGTCGATTTCACCGCTATCGGTTATCCGGCGAACGACTACACACGCACGCCTGAAATCGGTGTCTGGCAGAGTTTCCATCTCAGCTGGCAGGACAATGCCGTGGATGAAGACGGGTATCAGATTCTTTATCGCTACGGCACCAAGGGCGCATTCAAGCAGATCGCTTCACTGAGAGCTGGAAGCAGCGAGTTTGAGTTTTCAGCAGAAGCGCGGGAGGCAGGCACAAAGATGCAATTTCAAATCATCGCCTGGAAGCTGAATGGGAAACTCATGGAACAAGCCACTTTAAATTTGAGCTTTACCATTCCTCAGCGCCTGCCTTCAGAGATCGCCCCACCCACAGGACTGACAGCTCGTAGTCCTGATCTTGACCCAGGACCCGGCATTCTTGCCGATGACGGCCTGGTGGAGCTGACGTGGGTGAACGCGAGTGATGCCGCCCTGATCCATGAGATAGAAACGCTGGACCTCACGGACAGCTCTGCCGAGTGGCGTCCACTGCTCAGGACCGCTTTTGGCAGCCCCAGGGTCGTGATCTCAAACCAGACCACACTCACGGGTTCCACGAGCACGAATCCGAGATGGCCTGAGTTCATCCCTGGCCGCAGCTATCAATTCCGCATACGCACATTGAATCACCGTTACATGAGCAACTGGGGATACTCCACGACCCCGCATTTCATCATGCCCACCCTCAGAGCTCCCGCGAATTTAAAAGTGCGTGCGACATCACCAGAGACGCTCGAACTCAGCTGGCAGGATTACTCGAACTACGAGGCTGGCTTTGAAATTCAATACCGCTTTCTCAGTGGTGGGCCAGACTTCCTCTCACTCGGTGCTGTCGGGCAAAATCAGACCCAAGCGATCCTGACCGTCCAGCCAAATGAACCCGTTGAATATCAAATCAGAGCCTACAGCTACCACATCACCGAAGTGGGGGGATCGGCAAGTTATGCTTTCTCAAACTTCACCACCAATGCCGCAGAAATCACGCCTCCCGCGATTCCAGCACCTCAAAACCTGGTGGCCACAGCGTCTGGCTTCGATCACAGCATCGAGCTGCAATGGGAGAGCACAGGTGACAAACCCTACGCCTACGACCTTTTTGTTCGTCCTCAAGGTGCCGTGAATTTTCTCTTCGCTCGGGCTTTGTCTGAGGGCGTCACGAAGGTCCAAGTGGACTCGTATGCGACGGAGGTTGATCCGAACACGGGCCGCCCGATTGGCACCAACTTCGCGCCGCTCATCACGGGCACGACTTATGAATTTGTCGTTCGTGCCGTGAATGGGAGCGAATCCGCTTTTTCAGCCATCAGCAATGTCGCAACGGCAACGGCGAAACCCGGATTTACCATGGCCACCCTTTCACCACCTGCCAAAGTGGGCCAGGCCTTCAGCTATCAGGTCAGCACGGGAGCAGCACCAGCCCGACTTTCCTGGACAGCGACAGGAATCCCTGGAGGGCTGGCGTTTGCGGAATCCACTGGGATCATCAGTGGCACGCCCACCTCGTCTGGCATCAGCCGCATCACCCTCACGGCCAATTTTGAGGGCGATCTGGTGGCGCAGGTCACACTCACTCTGCGCATTCTGCCTTCCGCCAGCAGCCCGATCCTCGCGAACGCGCTGGATGACATCACGCTGAATCTTGGCACACCATGGCAGCTGCCTCTCGATGAAAAATTTGCCGATGCTGACGCAGAAGTCGCCGTACGTCTGGCCACCACCAAGGGGAACATCGACATCCAACTGCATCCCAGCCTCGCGCCAGAGACCGTGAGAAATTTCCGAGCTTATGTGAACGCGGGAGCCTACGACAACATGGCTTTTCATCGGCTGGTTCCTGGCTTTGTCTTACAAGGCGGCGATCTGCGGGCTGAGTCTGCTCCATCCACGTTTTCGAGCATTCAAAAACTCCAACTATCGCCCATGAACGAGGCCGGCATCTCCAACACTTACGGCACCATCGCCGCAGCGAAGAGCGGCCCACGCCGATCCTCCTTCAGCAGCAGCGGTAACACATTCTATCGCAATGAAGCCTTTGGCTATCTTGGAGACTACAACAGCGCCACGACCAATTTCTTTTTCAATCTGACCGACAACGCCAGCAACTTGGACTTTCAAAACGGTGGCTTCACAGCTTTTGGACGTGTCACGACCACAGGGATGGCCGTGGTCGAGGCCATCAGTGCCCTACCCCCCAGTGGTTCATACGACATCACCCTGGATGGCAGCACGACATCAGTCGCAGATCTCCCCATGGATGCGGCCACAGCCCCCGCGACGATAGACATCAACAAAACGGTTCGCATTAACACCGCCAGGGAGATCCCTGCCCTGACCTACACTTTGTCAGGCGATGTCACAGGCATCCTCAATGCCAGTATCGAGCAGGGCCGGAACCTCAGACTGGTCGGCCTGGCCGCTGGCACACGCAGCCTGACCATCACAGCGCAGGATCTCGATGGGAATACGATCAGCGATAGCTTCAACATCACCGTTGACCCCGCCTACCAGCCACCAGCGATCACGAAACAGCCCCAGTCTCAAGTCGTCGCGCAAGGTGCGCCTGCCCGTCTGAGCGTCACCGCCACAGGATCGAGCCTGCGTTATCAATGGTGGCATGATGGTGAGCCCATCGAGGGCAGCACCTCCGCAGCATTGGAAATCGGTCAGATGGACAGCCTGGATGAAGGCTTATACTCCGTCGTCATCGCCAACGACACCGCAGCAATCACCAGCAACACGGCCAGCCTGAAAATCAGGCGGCCCACAGACATCACCGGCACACTGCCAGATCTGATTGTCCGAGTCGGACAGCCCATAGAACTGATGGCAGAGGTCACGGGAGCACCCACACCCGTTTTCAACTGGAAACGTGGCGGTACCGTGGTGAAAAAGCAGCCTGGCAGCCGACTTTTCATCAGCGCTGCAAAGCTCAGTGATGCAGGGCTTTACCGTGCCAGTGCCACGAATTCAGGAGGCACCGATATCACCACCGAATCCAAGGTTTTTGTCATCGATAAACGCAGGCAGGAGCTTTTTGTAAAACCCGGTGGGAAAATCAAACTCACCGCCCCAATGGCAGGCCCCATGCAGGGAGCGAGCTATCTCTGGCTGAAGAATGGTGCCGACACCCTCGGCACAGACACTCGTTACCGCGGCCGTTCATTGCCGGTGCTGGAGATCACTCAGGCGGAGTTCGGCGAGCACAGCGGCGACTACACCTGCCAGATCACCTTGCCGGGCAGCCTCGGCATTCACAGCACGGGCGTGATGCATCTGGCCGTCGCTGAAAAGCCCATTCTGGAAACCTTGATCGGTTTCTATCAACTGCCTCAGGGTTATGTGGGCTTGTCCTACCAATACCAGATCC
>CANHTV010000142.1 GCA_947463285.1 Verrucomicrobiaceae bacterium
AGGCCAAACTCCGCCATAAGATCAGGCACCGTCACGGCGGGCACATCGCTGCCTTTATGGTGCTGCCCGGCCACATCCACCCGGCTCGCCACCGCCGCCCAGGTCTTGGCGATGCGCAGCGTGCCCGGTTCCTTCCACAGCGCCCGCCGGAGACAGGTCACCTGCGGATCTTGGGTGAAGTTCAGGTCTAACACCGCGAAGTTATCAGGATCAGCCTCGATGGCATAAATCTTCGCCTCAGGGTGAAAATGCCGCAGGCGAAAGGTCGAGTCCCCAATGTTCGCCCCCGCATCCAGGATCACCTTCACCGGCGGCCCATAAACATCCACGATGCGATAGTTTTCCATGTAGAACATCGCGAAGATATTCAGGTCCGTTTTTGAGCGGAAATAAAACGGCCGCTCCTTCATCCGCCGGATCGGCACATGGCTGAGGTAGTCTCCCGAATGGAAACGAGGAAACACCAGCAGCTTCAGCGCGCCGAAGAAACCAAAATGCCATATCGCCGCGATGAAGCGCTGCGCGAAGGCCAGACAACGATGAAAGAACTGCCACATAACTCAGAGACCACCCATCTCGCAAATACGGTGCCAATGTCTCTCCTCTACCGAAGTGATGGAAAGTCGGTTGCCACGACGCAGGATCAGCATGTCCGCCAGCTCAGGCTCAGCGCGCAGCATGTCGAGCGTGACGAAGGTCTTGAAGTCCGCCTCCCACTTCACATCCACCATCAGCCAGCGCGGTTCCTCGCGCTTGCTGCCTGCGTCAAAGTATTCAGACGAGAGATCAAACTGCGTGTGATCCGGGTAGGCCTCTTTGACGATTTTGACAAGGCCCGCGATGCCCGGCACGGAGCAGCTTGAGTGATAAAAGAACCCCAGGTCCCCCACCGCCATCTGGTCCCGCATCATGTTCCGCACCTGATAATTGCGCACCCCATTCCAAGGCTCCGTCTTCCTCGGACGCGCCTTTAGGTGGTCGAAAGAAAAGACATCAGGTTCAGATTTGAGCAGCCAGTGTGACATGGAGAAGGGATGGCACGGGAGGCGCGGAAAGGGAATGCTGAATTTGCTAGAATGTGCCATAAAAGGAGATGCAGCACGATCTCCACGCGACTCTGAAAAAGCACTTTGGCCATGCGGCGTTTCGGCCGGGGCAGGAGCGGGTGATGGAGGCGCTGCTGGCGGGGCGGAGCGCGTTGGCGCTGTTTCCGACGAGTGCGGGGAAGTCGCTCTGCTATCAGCTTCCGGCGCTGCTGATGGACGGGGTGACGTTGGTGATCTCGCCGCTGATCGCGCTGATGAAGGATCAGGTGGAGGCGCTGCGGGCGCGGGGGATCAAGGCAGCGCGCTTGGATTCATCGCTGCCACCAGCGGAAGTGATGCAGGTCTTTGATGATCTGAAATCGGGCATGCTGAAGCTGCTGTACATCGCACCGGAGCGGCTGATGAACGAGAACTTTATCGAGCGACTAAAGCGGTTGAAAATCGCGATGATGGCGGTGGATGAGGCGCACTGCATTTCGGAGTGGGGGCACAATTTCCGCCCGGAATATCTGCGGCTGGCGCTGGTGGCGAAAGAGCTGGGGATCACCCCAGTACTGGCTTTGACGGCTACGGCGACGCCGGATGTGGCACGGGATATTCGAAAGGCGTTTGGCATCGCGGATGAAGATCATGTGCAGACCTCGTTTCATCGGCCGAATCTGCATTTCCGCATAACGCCCTGCCCGGTGGGGAAAAAGAAGGCGTATCTGACACAGGTGCTCACCAAGCGAAAGGTGCCGAGCATCGTGTATGTGACGCTGCAACAGACGGCAGAAGAGGTAGCGACGCATCTGCAACGCAACGGCGTGAACGCTCTGGCCTACCATGCGGGACTGGCGGACGAGCATCGGCACGCGGCGCAGGACTCGTTCATGGATGGCTCGGTGGATGTGATCGTGGCGACGATCGCTTTTGGAATGGGGATCGACAAGGCAGACATCCGTGCGGTGTATCACTACAATCTGCCGAAGACGCTGGAGAACTACATGCAGGAGACGGGTAGGGCTGGGCGCGATGGCAAGACCTCGGTCTGCGAGCTGCTAGCCTGTGGGGATGACTGCATCGTGCTGGAGAACTTCACTTTTGGCGATACGCCGACGCCTCAGGCACTACGGCAGCTGGTGGATCATTTGCTACGGCAGGGGCAGGAGTTTGATTTCTCGCTCTACGAGCTTTCACAGGCCACAGACATCCGCCCGCTGGTGATCGAGACGGTGCTGACAAATCTAGAGCTGCGGGGTGTGGTGCGGCCTTTGGGGTCGTTTTACTCGAGCTATCAGTTCCGCTTTCTCCAGCCGGAGGCGCGGGTGCTGACGGGGCATAAACCGGAGCGGCAGGCGTTTTTGCGGCGGCTTTTTTCAGCGGGAAAACGCGGCACGAAATGGACGACGCTGAATCCTGATGAGGCTGCGACGCAAATGGAGGAGCCACGCGAGCGGATCATGAGTGCGCTGACTTGGCTGCAGGAGGCGGGGGAGATCGAGCTGAAGCCGAGTGGAGCCCGCCAGCGGTATCGGCTATGCGATGAACGCGAGCTGCGTGACCCGGCGGTGATCAGCGTTCAGATGCAGGAGCTCTTCACGAAGCGTGAAACGAAGGATGTGGAGCGGCTACGGCAGGTGCTGGAGCTGGCGGGGCATCGCGGCTGTCTCACGCGCTGGTTGCTGCGCTACTTTGGGGAGGAGATGGCGGAGGACTGCGGTCAATGCACGAGCTGTCTGGAGCACGCGAAAGGTTCCACCAGCGAGGAGCCGCGTGAGATTCCGCGCTCGGCTGTGCCTGACATCACGGTGGAGGATGTCTCAGAGATCCGTGCTCTGATGGATGAAGGCCACGCAGGCCTGCGGACACCGAGACAGCTAGCTCGTTTCCTCTGCGGCCTTACCAGCCCGGCGACGATTCGCGCTAGGCTGACGAAGCATGATTCGTTCGGGCTTCTGGAGAAGGTGCCTTTCGCCAATGTGCTGGCGCAGACGGAGACGATGCGCTGAAGCAAAAGAAAGTTTGCACGCGCTAGGTCGTACCTGTTAGCCTCGCAAATCTCGCCTGCCTTGAGCAGCCGAACTCATTGCCCTCAGAGCTCAAAATCCTTGCCATGAATACAACCCAAACCTCCCGCCGCACCTTTTTGCGCGGAACCGTCGCCGGCGCTGCCGGTCTCGCCACCCTGCCTTCCTGGGCAGCACCTCTTGGAGCCAACAGTGATGTTCGCGTCGCCGTCATTGGTTTCAAATCCCGTGGTTCAGGCCACATCAGCAGCCTGCTGAAGATCCCAGGCGTGCGCCTCGTGGCTCTCTGCGATGTGGATAGCGCTGTGCTGGAAAAGCATGTGGCTGATCTGGCCAAGAAGGACATCAAGGTGAAGGCCTACAAAGACTTCCGCGAGTGCTGCGCTGATCCAGACATCGACGCTATCACCATCGCCACGCCAAACCACACACACACGCTCATCGGCATGACCGCCATCGCCAATGGCAAACACGTGTATGTCGAGAAGCCCGTCTCCCATAACATCTGGGAAGGCCGCAAGCTCGTGGAAGCTTCACTCGTCGCAGCCAAGAAGGGCCTCGTCGTCCAGCACGGTATGCAGCGCCGCTCCGACCTCGGTTGGGCCGCCGCCATGGAGTATGTGAAAAGCGGCAAGATCGGTAAAGTCACCCTCAGCCGTGGCATCAACTACAAAGCCCGCAAGAGCATCGGCAAGATCGCCGCTCCAATCTCCCCTGACGCCAATGGTTTGCTGCAACCCGGCACCGTCACTGACGCCAGCGGCAAAGGCCTCGCAGGCACCATTGATTACAAGCTCTGGAGCGGACCTCGCGGCATTCTTCCTGTCCACCGCACCCAGTTTCACTATGACTGGCACTGGCAATGGGCCTACGGCAATGGCGACATCGGCAACCAAGGCCCACATCAGCTTGACGTCGCCCGCTGGGCGCTCGGCAATCCTGATCAGTTGCCAAAACGCGTCATGAGCTTCGGCGGACGCTGGGGTTACCAGGACGATGGCGAAACCGCCAACAACCAGATGGCCTTCTATGAATTCAACGAAGGCGCACCTTTACTGTTCGACAACCGCGGCCTGCCGATGAAGGACATGAACTGGACCAAAGGCTACGAGCCCGTCTATCGCATCAACGGCAAGACCTCTGCTCCTCGTATCGGTAACGTCATCCATTGTGAAGGTGGTTTCATCGCAGAAGCCAAGGCCTATGACAACGACGGCAAAACCATCGAGAAGTTTGACAACTTCCAGGACGGCCCGGACCACATGAAGAACTTCATCGACTCCGTGCGCGCCGGTAAGATCACCAAGGACGTCCTCAACGTCGCCCACGGTCATCACGCCGCCGCCCTGGCCCACATGGCCAACGTTTCCTACCGTCTCGGCAAAAAAATCAGCAACAACGAGATCAAAGAGCGCCTCAGCGGCAACAAAGCAGCTCAGGAAACCTTCGATCACTTCGTGCAAAACCTCGTGGACAACAAGATCGACATGAACGCCGAGCACGCCTCCTGCGGCCCAATGCTTGAGTTTGATCCAGTTTCCGAGAAGTTCATCGGTGAGTTCGCTGAAGAAGCGAACAAGCTCGCCACAGAAGAATACGTCGCCGGTTTTGAGCTGCCAAACATCAGCTAAGCCCCGCGCCAATTACTATCAAATCAGCCCCGTGTCGTCAAAAGCGGCACGGGGTTTTTCATGCTTGAAGAACAAGATTGACGATTAAAGACCTCATTCATCATTTTTCTCGCATGTCCTCTGCCATTAAGCAATAACAGCTACCCCATGACCGCTTTAGCTTTTCAGCCAAGCCGCATCAAAAAGAGGTTTCGAGAGGTTTAGAAATTTGCTCTCCAGACTCTGCGGTTTTGATTCCAAGAAAAAAGCACTGGCGCTGCGGTCACCATGCATTACTATCGCCCCCACTAGATGGTGGTCGTAGCTCAATGGTAGAGCTCCAGATTGTGATTCTGGTTGTTGCGGGTTCGAGCCCCGTCGATCACCCCACCTTTGCTTCATTCCAAAATGGAATGCCTCACAAACAGCATTGGTTGCACGTTGTCGATGTGACTTCACTATGAGGCATCCATGGAACTCCTCGAATCCGTCATCAGCTACACCTTCCGTGACCGCGCTCTTTTGGTCGAGTCTCTCACGCACGGTAGCCTCGGTTATGAAAACCAGCGCACGCAGCCGGACAATCAGCGCCTGGAATTCCTCGGAGATGCGGTGATCCAGCTGATCCTTTCGGAGATGCTTTATCTTCAGTACCCTGAGGCGGATGAGGGCTTGCTGACAAAGGTTCGCGCCCAGTTGGTCTCCACGAAGGCCCTGGCACAGATCGCCAGAAAGATCCAACTCGGCGGCTACCTGCTGATGGGGCGAGGTGAAGAGACCAGCGGCGGCCGTGAACGTGACTCCACTTTGGCAGATGCTCTCGAATCCTTGGCAGGTGCCATTTATCTCGACGGAGGCATGATCGCGGCCCAAGAAGTGGCTAGAAAGCTGTTTCAGCAGCAGCTCGCTGAACTCGGCAGCGCTCCGGCAGAGCAGAATCCAAAAGGTCAGCTTCAAGAGATACTGCAAGCCATCAGCCCGCAATCACCCAGCTACCGCATTTTGGATGAAAGCGGGCCGGATCACGCCAAATCCTTCGTCGCCCAAGTAGCATGGAATGGCATGGAACTCGGGCGCGGACTGGGGCGCAGCAAAAAGGAAGCGGAAGTCGAGGCTGCGCGAACCGCCTTGGAATCTTCTCTCTTTCGGGAGCGTCTGGCTGCCATGATGCCGGATACTAAAGCCACTAAAAATCCTGTGAAAGTCTGTGAGTAAAGCAGCCAATAACTCACTCATCTCTGAGAAGAAGCTGCAAAAACGCGACTTATTGCTGCAGACGCACAGACTATACCCATTATTGTACCCATTTTGAAAGCTGTGGAACCCCTACATTTAGAGGCAGGAACATGCTTATTGCAGTTATGCCCACCCTATACGGATAAGGAGGATTGACTGGCGAATCATTATCCAATCATAAGGGCTGTGTGAAAGCGTAATAACCTTTCAGGAACTCTGAGCATTTGCACATCACCAGAGGCCCGCCATCATACCGTCCTTTTATGTCTAGCAGCCTTGGCACACTCTTCCGCATCAGCACTTGGGGCGAATCTCACGGTCCCGGCGTGGGCGTGGTCATTGATGGCTGCCCGCCACGCATACCGCTGTGTGTTGAGGACATCCAAAAGGAACTGGACCGCCGCCGCCCTGGTCAAAGCAAGATCGTCACACCGCGCAAAGAAGACGACAAAGCCGAGATTCTCTCAGGCGTGCTTGATGGCCTGACTCTGGGCACACCGATTGGGCTTTTCGTGCGCAATACAGACCAGCGGCCCTCAGCTTACACGGAGATGGCACAGGCCTACCGTCCAAGTCATGCTGACTACACCTATGACGCGAAGTACGGCATTCGTGCGATTTCTGGCGGGGGCCGCTCCAGCGCCCGTGAAACGATCGGTCGTGTCGCAGCAGGAGCCATTGCCCGAAAGGTCCTCCAGCAGAGTCTCAGCGGCTATGAATGCCTGGCTTATGTGAAAACCATCAAGGACATCGAAGCCATGGTGCCGCCGTCTGCCGAACTCACCCCTGAACGCATCGAGTCCAACATCGTTCGCACCTGCGATCCTGAAGCAGCCGAGCGTATGATCAGCCTCATTGAGAAGGTTCGTAGTGAGGGCAATAGTGTCGGTGGTGTGGTGGAGTGTGTCGTGCGTGGTGTACCTCCAGGTCTGGGTGAACCCGTCTTTGACAAGCTGGAAGCTGATCTGGCCAAAGCCATGCTCAGTCTGCCTGCGACGAAAGGTTTTGAAATCGGCAGCGGCTTTGCTGGCACTTTCATGACCGGTCTGGAGCACAATGATGAATTTTATATGGATGGCGCAAACGTCCGTACCCGCAGCAATCGCAGCGGCGGCATCCAGGGTGGTATCAGCAATGGCGAAGAGATCGTCTTCCGTGTTGCCTTTAAACCTACTGCTACCGTGCTGCGTGAGCAGAAAACCGTGACCAACACAGGAGAGGATACCACTCTCTCTGCCCGCGGTCGCCACGATGCCTGTGTGCTGCCCCGTGCTGTCCCAATGGTCGAAGCTATGGTGCATCTGGTGCTGGCGGATCATTTCCTGCGCCAGCGCGCTCAGAACGGCTAGAAAGTGGGCCTACAACCGACGCAGCCCATCTTCTGTCATCGGATTCGGGATGGCTTCGTCGATCTCGTCAATGCGGCGCAGGGTTTCGCCATCCAGCACCACTTCTGAGGCAAGCAGGCTTTCCTCCAACTGGGCCACAGTCGTGGCTCCGATGATGGTGGAGGCGACAAAGTCGTGCTGCTTGCTCCATGCGACCGCCAGAGTGGTGACACTCATGCCCAGATCAGCGGCGATGACTTTTAAGCGTGCCGTTGTTTCCAGGGTGCGTTCATTCACAAAGCGATTCGCCATGCGTTTTTGCCGTGGGCCACCGTTTTGCAGGTAGTCGGTGAAACGAGCCCCTAGTGGCCGTGCCCCTTCGTTGTATTTGCCGCAGAGTACACCGCCGCCAAGTGGCGAGTAGGGCAGGAGACTGATGTTTTCTTTCCTGCAAACCTGTGCCAGCTCGCTCTCACACCGGCGATTGATCAGAGAGAAGTTGTTTTGCACGGAGGCCATGCGTGCGAAGCCGTGTTTCTCAGCTTCCCAGAGGTTTTTCATCACGCCCCAGCAGGTTTCATTGCTGCTGCCCCAGGCGCGGATTTTGCCCTGATCGATCAGGTCTGTCAGAGCCCCGAGGGTTTCATCCTGAGCCATGCCATGGTCAGGCCAATGCGTCTGATAAAGGTCAATGTAGTCGGTCTGAAGACGGCGCAGACTGTCCTCACAGGCCTGGAAAATCTGCCGACGATCCAGCGCGGTGAAGCCGCCGCGAATGGGTGGGCGGAACCAGCCGTGACCGGGGCCAGTGACTTTGCTGGCAATGATGATTTCACCCCGAGTACGGCCTTTCAGCCACTTGCCGACGATCTGCTCCGTGACACCAAAAAGCTCCGCGCTCGGTGGCACCGGATACATTTCAGCCGTGTCAAAAAAGTCGATCCCCGCCTCGATGGCTCGATCCATCATGGCA
>CANHTV010000143.1 GCA_947463285.1 Verrucomicrobiaceae bacterium
ATCGATGCGCTGGCGGCTTCGGGGGTGCGATGCACGAGCGGTTATGTCTCGGCGCCGTATTGCAGTCCGTCGCGGGCGGGTTTTTTGACGGGGAAGGCGGCGACGCGGTTCGGGCATGAATTCAATCCGCATGTGGGCGACGAGGCGAAGATCGGTCTGCCTCTGGATCAGCGCACAATCGCGAATGTGATGCACGATGCGGGCTATGCGACGGCCTTGGTCGGCAAATGGCATCAGGGCTTTGATGAGGCGCATCATCCGCAGTCGCGCGGCTTTGACGACTACTTCGGCTTCCTCGTCGGCGGGCACAACTTTCTGCTGCACAAGGACGCCGAGCCGAAATTCGGCGCCGCACACTCGCACGACCTCATCTATCGCGGTCGCGAGGTGCAGCGACTCGATGGTTACACGACCGATTTGTTCACGGATGAAGCACTCGGCTTCATGAATCGCAACGCAAAGAAGCCTTGGTTCCTTTATCTGGCCTACAACGCCGTGCACACGCCGCTGGAGATCGTGGAGAAGCATCAAAGCCGTCTTCCGCCCGAGGTGAAGAATCCCGCACGGCGTGGTTATCTCTCGCTGCTGCTCGGACTCGATGACGCCATCGGCCGCCTGATGGCGGAACTCAAAGCGAAGCACCCAAACACGCTCGTGTTCTTCTTCAGCGACAATGGCGGCAGCGGAAAGCGCCCGTTCTTTGCCACGAACACCGGCATCAACACACCCCTGCGCGGCGACAAAGGCCAGACTCTGGAAGGCGGCATCCGCGTGCCCTTTTTCGTAAGCTGGACCGGCCAACTGCACGCCGGAAAAGTCTATGACCAGCCCGTAAGCGCACTCGACGTGCTACCGACGGCGGCGAGTTTGGCCGGCACGAAAGCGCCCGAAGGAATCGAAGGCGTAAACCTGCTCCCTCACCTCAAAGGCGAAAAAGCCGACGCACCGCACGAATCGCTCGCCTGGCGATTTGGCCCGCAAAAAGCGATTCGATGCGGAAAGTGGAAACTCGTCGATTTCCGCGACTTCGAGGCCAAAACACAGTCCGGCTGGCAACTCTTCGATCTGGACACCGACATCAACGAATCGAAAAATCTCGCCGCCGACCATCCCAAACTCGTCGCCGAGCTTTCGAAGACCTGGGACGATTGGAACGCCAAAAACATCCCCCCACTCTGGCCCGGCACGCCCAACGAAGACCCGAAGCCGAAGAAGTAATACTTAGCATCCGATCAGCTGCGTGATCGCCGTCCGCAGCGCCTTTGCGCAGGGCGGCACAAGAGACCGCAGCTCGGAGAGCTTCGTCAAAAGACAGATCTTCAACAAGAACTCATATTTTGTCTTTTTCCGCTGTTTAGATCTTCAGGTGATCTTTTTCATTGCGCGTTGTTGTCTGTTGCATTGCCCTACCTCCATCATGAAAACCGCCATTTTGATCCTTCTGTCGATTTCGAACCTTAGCGTACTCCTCATCGCACAGGTTCCTAAAATCAAAACGGATGCCGCGAAGCCTGCTATGGCAACCAAGCCCGCGAAACTGGAACTCGCGAGCCTCCTGCCGCGTGCAGCGCTCATTGGTGGCGAGTTGCTCGTAAGTCTCGCGGGCAAAAACTTCACGGAGGACATGCAGGCGATGGCCTCACATCCAGGATTAAAGGTCCAAGTCGCGAAACAAAACCTCAAAGCCACCAGCGCCCGCTTGCAGATCACCGCTAATGCTGACGTGCCGCGCGGCGCTTATGACGTGTGGTTGAAAAACGCGTCTGGCGAGTCCGCACGGCTCAAAGTGTATGCGGATGACCTCCAACCGATAGTTACGAAGGTCGCTGACTTCAAAGATGCGCCGCTAGGCCTGGCCAAACTGCCCGCGAGCGTGTGGGGCACGCTCACCGAGACAGGTCAGCATGACGCGTATCGTTTCACCGCCAAGGCGGGCGAGGAACTCGTGCTCGATCTCGCCATGGCGCAGATTGGCAGCGTGGCGAAATCTCCAACGCTGGAGATTGTGGACTCGAATCATACCGTGCTCGCCGTGAATCGTGGACTCGACAGCGGCAGCGATCCTTTTCTCGCGTGGAAAGCGCCTGCGGATGGCGACTACCACGTCCTCGTGAGCAACACGACGATGGATGGCAGCGCGGGGCATGTGTATCGCCTCACGATTGGGGCGTTGCCGTTCGTTACGAGCTGGTCGCCGCTCACCGCTCAGGTGGGGCTGGAGACCAAGGTCACGCTCATCGGCCATCATCTCGGCGACAAAGCGCTCGTGACGATGAAAGCGGACAAGGAAGGCATCATGAACGTGCCGCTCGATGCGAAGGCGCTGCGTTTTCGCACCATGCCGTCGCTACGCGTGAGTGCGCTGGCGCAGGTGAGCGAGGTCGAGGGGAATGATGACCTCGCGAAGGCGCAGGTGGTGAGCGCGCCGGTGAATGTGAGCGCAGCGCTTCGTAGAACGAGTTTTCAAACTCGTTCAGGTTCCGGCGCGACGGGGAACGCGTTGGAAAACTCGTTCTACGACTCCGACTATTTCGCGTTCGATGCCAAAAAAGGCCAGACGTGGATCATTGAGACGCTCGCCGCTCAAGCAGGCTCACCTGCGGATACGAAGCTCGAAATCCTACACCCCGATGGCAAACACGTCGCCCGGTTGCTCATGCAGGCCGTGCGGGACAGCTACAACAACTTCCGCAGTGTCGATGCCAACAACCCGGACATCCGCCTGCAAAACTGGGAGGAGATGGAGCTGAACGAGTATGTCTGGTTCAATGGCGACATCATGAAGATCATCCGCATGCCACGCGGGCCGGATGGCGGCTGCTTCTTTTACATCAACGATGGCAAACGCCGCGCCTATTTCGACACCAGCGCCACCTCGCACTCGCTCGATGAGCCCTGCTATGTTGTGCAGCCTTACCCGCTCGGCAGCGCCATCGCCGCGAATGGACTGCCCATTTTCACGCTAAACTATCAGAACGACGACAGCGGCGACCGCAGAATCGGCCGCGACTCGCGCCTGACCTTCACTGCGCCTGCCGATGGCCGTTACGTCATCAAAGTCACCGACACTCGCAGCTGGGGCGGCGAGCGCTTTGTGTATTCGCTCGCCATCCGCGAGCCGAAGCCCGATTTCAGCGTCAAACTCGCCGGCATGAACCCCACCGTGATGCCCGGAGCCTCAGTGGGCTTCTCCTTCCGTGCTGATCGAAAGGACAACTTCGACGATCCCATTCAAATCGAAGTCACCGGCGTGCCCGCTGGCTACTGGGCCACCTCGCCCCTGATCATCGAAGCCGGTCACGATCTCATCAGCGGCTCGTTGCACGCCATGCCCGATGCCAAAGCCGACGCTGACTGGTCGAAGCTCAAAATCATCGCGAAAGGCAAAAACATCACGCACGATGCGGGCACCTTCGGCAAGGTCACGCTCGGTGCGGCACCGAAGTTCATCGTTGTCATGGAGCCTGATGTCGGCGGCAAAGCCGTCATGCGTGAGATCAAAGACGAGACTCAGCCCCTCGAAATCACCCTCGTCCCTGGTCAGACAGTGAAGGCCTGGATTCGCGCCGTGCGTCAAGGCAACGACGGACTCATCAACCTCGACGTCCACGGCCTGCCGCACGGTGTCATCGTCGATGACATTGGTCTCAATGGGGTACAGATCCGCGAGAAAGAAAACGAGCGCCCCATCTTCTTCCGCGCCACCAACTGGGTGAAGGACCAAGACAAACTCATCCACGCCGCTCTCAGCTCGGCACGAAACGAGCACGACAGCGCTGGCTTACAGACGAGCTTCTCGGTCTTATTGAAGATTCGGAGAACGGGCATGGCTGCAAGGTAAAGTGTTCATTTAGACCGGACGCAAATGCGGACAGTAAAGGAATTGGGATATGCTTCCCTTATTTTTCTGTCAGCGGTTTGGGAAGGTTTTTTTCATGCAAGAGCGCTTTGAATCACGTGGCCGTGAACGTCGGTGAGGCGGCGTTCGAGACCGTTGTGGTAGTAGCTGAGTTTTTCGTGCTCGAGACCGAGGAGGTGCAGGATGGTGGCGTGGAAATCATAGACGCTGGTGACATCGACGGCGGCTTTCCAGCCAAACTCATCGGTCTCACCATGATGTTTGGCTCCGGTTTGCACACCGGCCCCAGCGAGAATGCAGGTGAAGCCGCTAGGGTTGTGATCGCGACCGGACGCACCTTTTTGAAAGGTAGGCATGCGGCCGAACTCGGTACAGAAAACGAAGAGCGTGTCGGCGAGCAGGCCGCGCTGCTTGAGATCGAGAAAGAGCGCGGCAGTCGGCTGGTCGAGGATCTCGGCGTGGCCGGGATACTGCGTAGCGATGGTCTTGTGGCCGTCCCAATTGCCGACGCCTTCGCCCATGGCATACGCGCCGTTGAAGACCTGCACGAAGCGCACGCCCTGCTCGCACAAGCGACGCGCGAGGATACAGTTTTTGGCGTAACCGGCCTTCACGGCGTTCGTGGGATCGTCGGCGCCATACATTTTCAAAACGTGCGCGGGTTCGCTGCTGAGATCGGTGAGCGAGGGCACGGTCATCTGCATCTTCGCGGCGAGTTCATAGCTGGAAATGCGAGCGGAGAGTTCACTGTCGCCGGGGAATTTTTCGAGATGACGCTGATTGAGTCGCTTCAAGAAGTCTGCGGTGGCGCGGTCGGTGCTTGCGGAGATGCCATCGGGTCGCGCGAGGAAGCGGATAGGATTCTCGGCGTTGAAAGCGGTGCCTTGATACGCGGCGGGAAGAAAGGCGGCACTCCAGTTGTTGCCTGCGGCCTGCGGATTGCCGCGCGGATCGGGAATGGCAATGTAGGACGGCAGATTTTCGTTTTCGGTGCCGAGCGCGTAATTCACCCAAGCACCGGCGGATGGAAAACCTTCGAGCGTTTGTCCGGTGGACATGAAGGTCTCGCCGGGGCCGTGGGTATTTGTCTTCGATGTCATGCCGTGGCAGAAAAAGAAGTCGTCCGCGCATGCGCCGAGCTTCGGCAGAAGGTCGGAAGTCATCTTGCCGGACTGGCCGCGTGGTTTGAAGTCGCGCAACGGTTTGATGAGGTTTCCCTGCTCGCCCTGAAAGGTGACGACGCTGCCGCCGGGCATGGGCTGGTCGTGGTATTTAACGAGAGCGGGTTTGTAGTCGAAGGTATCGACGTGGCTCAAGGCTCCGCTGCAAAAGACCATGACGACGTGCTTGGCCTTCGGTGCAAAGTGTGGTTTGCGAGCGGCAAAGGGCCGCGATGGGTCGATAATCGGACGCGTGGGGCCGGAGGCTGCGAGCAGCTGGTCACGAGCGAGCAGATCGAGAAACGCGATGCTGCCCAGTCCGTGGACGGTCTGGGAAAGGAAGCTGCGGCGGTTGAGGAGGGAATTCATGGCTTGAAAATCTTGCTCTCGCTCGTGCTCTTCATCTCCAATCTTTCCTAGAGAGAGGTAAGATGAAGAGCAAGAGCATGAGCAAGAAGCGTGGGGGCTACTGTTTGTATCTTTGATCTCCGGTTTGTTTGAGCCTGCCTTCACCATTGAGCTTCAGAAGGCCCACAAGCATGGCGACGACTTCGTGCAGCAACTCTTTGCCCTTTACGGTTTGATCCACCGAGCACTTCTTCTTTTTTACCAGGACATCAAGGCATGCAGCACACTCGACGGCGGAACCTCGCGCGATGTCGAAGAATTTGAACCGGTCCGCAGGGCCAAACTTCCCGTTCCCTTCGGCGATGTTGAGAACGATGGACGTGCTTGCCCTGTCGAGCTGATTTTGAGCAGCGAGAGACTTCGGGAGCTCATCAAGAAGAGGAGATACCCATTCGATAAACTCGAGAACTCGTTGGTAAACGGTTAGTTTTTCGTGGTCAAAGACAGGAGGCATGAGGGTCGAAGGCTAAGTGATTGGATGCATTGGAAAATCTCGCTCGTGCTCTTCATCTCCAATCTTTCCCAGAGAGAGGTAAGATGAAGAGCATGAGCAAGAAGGGAGGTCATTCGAGAAAGAGAAGCTCGTTCGAGTTGAGAAGGGCTCGGCAGAAAGCATGCACGCCATGCTTGGTGATCAAGGCATGGGCGGCACTGGATTCAACGGCTGTGGGCTGGCGCTGAAAAACAAGTGTGTAGGCGGTCTCCACGGCTTCTGGGCCGTCAATGCGTTTTGCTAGGGCCTTGGCCATGTCGAGGGTGAAGCTGTGGTTGAGCAGGGTGAGGGCTTGCAGCGGCGTGGTGGTGTTGGCGCGTTTGGGTGCGGCGAAGGCGATGTCGGGAAGGTCGAAGTCGTTGAGGATATCGACGACGCTGGCTCGGGCGTTTTGATGATAGACGGCGCGGCGGTAGGTCTCGGGGCCATGCGTGTCGAGCGGAACATAGGTCGAGACGTTGTTGGCAAGGTAGCGATAGAGGCGGAAGCCGGGGCCACTCATTGGCTCCAGTTGCAGTTTGCCGCCGACGGTAAGCATGGTGTCGCGGATTTCTTCGGCGCTGAGTCGGCGCGGCGGGAAACGCCAAAGAAGACGTGCGTCCTTGTCTTCCTTAGCAGCTTCGGGGCGGAAGTCGGCGCTTTGCTGGTAAGTCTTGGAGAGCAGGATTTCACGATGGAGGTCCTTGAGCCTCCAGCCGTGTGCGACGAGGCGTTGTGCTAGGTAGTCGAGCAACTCGGGATGTGTGGGCTTGCTGCCGAGGAAGCCGAAGTCGCTTGGGGTATCGACGATGCCAGTGCCGAAATGCCATTGCCAGACGCGGTTGACGAGCACGCGGGCAGTGAGCGGGTTTTCGTTGCTCGTGATCCATTGAGCGAGTGCAAGGCGGCGCTGGCCTTCATCAGCATCAGGTTTCAGTTCGTAGGGCTTCGTCACTTGGCCGAGCACCGCGAGACTCGCAGGCGCGACAGCGTCACCGGGCTTCATTGGATCGCCAGCTTTGTGGACGAAGGTGGGTTCCGTGGGCTGCGTGAAATTGCCGGCCCAGACTTGCGGAAGCTTGGGCACGCGGTTGAGCGCGTCCTTCGCCTCAACGATTTCTTTGTCGAGCGCGGCGACGCGTGCAGCTTCCTCACCAGTGATGCTGGTGCGGCGGGCTTTGGCGATGCCGTGCGCGGGCGTCCACGGCTCGCGGCCTTCATCGGTGGCGACGGTTTGCCACGTCTTCCCATCGAGCGACACCTGCACTTCGTATTCGGTCGGCGTGGCTCCGCGCACTTTGCTTTCATCGGTGCCACGCTCACCGCGCGCATTGATGAAGGTGATGCGGTTGATGCGCTCGGGCTTGGCAAAGGTGAGCGTGAGTTCCGCTGGCTGCCCGATGAACCACGCCTCGCCCGTCATGCCGTCGATGCAGTATTGCGGCCCGTAGGCCTCGGGGAAGTCCTCAGCAGTGGCGGACTTTGCGCCCTCGGCCCGGGTCCCGTTGGTGGCAAGGGCGACGTTACGGGCCGGTTCGTCCACGCTCCAGACTTGGAACTCGGTGAGTTTACCTCCGCGTGATCCCGGCGTGGCCTTGGCGCTGTAGTCCGTGGTGAAGCTGTGGATGACAAAGCGAAGGTATCTGGCTTCGACCGGCGCAAAGGATTCATCGGTGCCGAACTCATCCACTTTGGGCCGCGTGGATTGGGTCTTCGCCAACTGCGCTTTGGCTCGGGCGTTCAGGCTTTGGTCGAGTGCATCGCGCTCGGTTTCGAGTTGCTTGAGCTTCCGATTCAGAGGCACCGTGGCCTTGGTGAATGCATCACGCTCTGCTTTCGTGGCGATGGCGCGACGCCCGTGCTTGATGCCTTCAAACGCGGCACGCAGGCGGTAGTAATCCTCGGTGGGGATGGGATCGAACTTATGGTTGTGGCAGCGGGCACAGTTGATGGTCAGGCCGAGAAACGCGCCGCTCGTCGCGGTGATCATGTCGTCCAGTGTGGCGGCGCGGATGTTCTTCTGTGCGATGACATCCTGATTGCCAACGTCATCATAAGGCCCCGCGACGAGGAAGGCGCTGCCGACTTCCACCTGTGGGTTGTCTTTTCCAATCACGTCACCCGCAAGGTGCTCTGTGATGAACTGATTGAACGGCTTGTCGTCGTTGATCGACTTGATGACGTAGTCGCGGAAGGGCCAGAGGTCATCGATGACGAAGTTCCGCTCGAAGCCATTGCTCTCGCCGAAGCGAATCACGTCGAGCCAATG
>CANHTV010000144.1 GCA_947463285.1 Verrucomicrobiaceae bacterium
CGCCAGGGATGTGCTGGTGCATGGGTGATGTGCCTCAAGAGGCTTAGCCACTCCACATAGGCCCGGGAAATGTCCCCCTCGGCGATGTCGTGCTGCAGCTCACGACTCTCCGTTTTTTCAGGGTGCAGCAAGGTGTCCAGCAGCTCAGCAGCCCCCTCGCCATACTCGCTGGGCAGGCCGTTTTCGAGATACCCCTGATGATTGATGAAGCCGTAGGTATTCCGGCATATCGCAGCCAGTCGCTCTGAACCACAGGCCAACGGCAAGTCAAACTTGGTACCGCTGCGCAGGTTTGCCAGATGCGGGATCAGCTCATCCAGAGGATAGCCCTCATCCTCCAAGGCCGCAGCGATGGCCAGACCTTCACCCGCTTGAAAGAAGGAGAAAATCTCCCCGCGTCGTGTCGGAGCGCCCGCTTCGTCGATCAGCCCCAGCGATCTCCAGGCATGGATCGGCGAGCCAAAGCGCGGCTGACGATCCATACTGGTGGTGACGGTTTCCTGATCCTGCACGCCGGTATCGTTTCTCACCACACGTGTCCTTTCCGGTGGCTCAAAAAGCGCCACGTCATGCGTGTCATGATAAACTGGCACCGTAATGGCTCCCAGGTCAAAGACAGCGTAGACGAGACTGTCTTTAACGCTGCTTTGCACCAGCACGGGCAATCCACAACTGCCTTTCACAACCTGGCCTTCATAGCTTTGCTGCAGCGCCTCCGCCAGCTCCGCAGCATGCAGGATCTCCACCTCTTCGATGGTCATGGTCTCCTGCTGGCGAGGCAGCTTCAGCAGCCTGCGCAGACCCTTTGTGGGCCGGATGATGCCAGGCTGGTCGACAAGCACACTGCCGAGCGGAATTTCCACGCCATAACGATCTTTGCTCAACTTACCAACCCGCCCGATGCCATGGGCAAACTTGGCCACAAAGTTGGATAGGCTTAGCGCTGGCGTGACTTTTTCAGGTCCAGCGAGCCAGGCTTCACTCAGCGGCAGAAACAGCGGCGGCAGATTCACCCGCCGCTCCCACTCACCTTTGGAGTTCAGGATTTGTCGTTCTATCGCCTCCAGACCAAACAGAGCTTTGGCTTCCTGTGGAGCTTGCGCAACAGACTCTGGCACATTCGCCTCCAGTCCGAGCAGCGGAGGCTCTTTGGCATACAGTCGCTGGGCAAAATCTTCCGCAGCACGGAAGGCATTGGCACCTGTCAGCGCTGCATGTTTCATGACGCGCACAAAGATGGGCCAGGCCAGCAGATTGCTGCGATGCAGCCGCGCGGCCCGCGCATCCATCAGAGTCGGGCTCTGCCTGGTGGTGATGACGTAGCCACGCTCATCCAGACCGCGTCTTCCGGCCCGGCCATACATTTGCAGCAGCTCATCCGGCGTGAGTTTGTGCTCGGCTTTGCCGTCATGAAAGGTCGTCGCCGCCACATGCACGCTGCGCACAGAGAAATTGATGCCTGCGGCCAGTCCCATGGTTGCTACGACCACGCGCAACTGTCCAGCTTTGGCCAGCGGCTCGATCACTCCAGCTCTGGCGGCATACGAAAGACCGCTGTGATGAAAGGCGACGCGTTTTTCCAGCAAGGTGGCCAGGTCTTTGCCACAGACTGCACGCTGTTCAGGCGTCAGATCCAGCGACTCACCATGCGGCAGATCCGCAGCGAGACGACGCGCGATGGTTTCAGCCTCCTTGCGTCTCGGAGAAAAAATCAGCAGCGGGGCCATGTCCGCCAGCATCACGGCAGCAGCGAGCTTGGGCCAGAAGTGCTCAAAATGCCGCGCCATGCGCTGTGGCAGAGATTCCCAGGGAGCCTCGTCCAAGGGCACTGGGCGCTCCTTGGTCATCACCACCTCAGCCGTCCGTCCGAGACGGCGCAGCCACGCAGCGATGTCTTCGGGATTCGCCACAGAACCGCTCAGCAGCAGCAGCCGCGTGTCCTCCGGTGCCAGAGCAATAGCCGCCTCGTAGTGCGAACCACGAGTCGCATCCCCGATCATTTGATACTCGTCGATCACCAGCAAGGCCGGGCCTTCACCTCGCAGCAGACGCTCCAGCTGCGTTTCCAGCGTCGCCACCAACACGGGAGCGCCGACGTTTTCCGAGACATCACCCGTAGCGATGCCGACATTCCACTTCGCCTCCTTCCACTCCGCAAACTTGTCATTCGCCAGAGCCCGCGTCGGCACCGTATAGACAGCCTGACCTTGCAGGGAACGGGACTGATGCAGCAGCTCGAAAATGTAGGTTTTACCAGCGCCCGTTGGCGCACTCACCACCACGTCCGTGCCTGCCCGCAGTAAATTCACCGCCTGATGCTGCCAGAGGTCGGGGAGTTTCAGGCTGTTGATAGAAGGAAGCATTTTCAGAGAGGCCTTACGAACGGCGGAGCTCACACGCAAGACTGTTTCTCAGGGGAAAAGCGGCTGGACAGTTCATCACAAATTTGTGATACTTCATGCATCATGAAAACCATCATGGTCCGCGACCTGCGTTACGATTTCCCAAAGGTCGAAGCGATGCTTCGTCTCGGAGAGGAGATTTTGATCACCAAGCACAACAAGCCTCTGGCCACGCTACAAAAGTCGAAACCCGCCGCAAAGAAGGTCAAACCTGCGCTTCCTGACTACAAAGCCAGAATCAAAAAAATCTGGGGTGACCGTGTCTTCACTGCCCAGGAGGTGGAGGAGATGAGAGCTCTTGAAACCGGTGAGCCATGATTGCCTACCCCGACTCGTGGAGGTCATCCCCGTCGATCACGATGCCGTGCTGCTCATGGCGGAGCATCTTTCGCAGACTCACACCATGCTCAGTGGCAATCGCACGCTCGACATCATGCATGTCGCCACGGCCAAGCATCTCTCAGCCAAGGAATTCCTGAGCTTTGATGGACGGCAGAAAAAGCTCGCCAAAATCGTGGGCTTGAAGACGCCTTTGTGAGCTGAATCGAAACTGAGACTTGGCGGCGTGCGTTGTTTGTGACTAGCATCAGCCATCGCATGAAAATCCCTGCTCTCACCGGTCTCCTTTTCACCTCCAGTCTCCCCGCTGCCAGCCTCACTCAACCACTCGCCGACATCCGTGCCGTGGCAAAAGAAGGTGGGGGCAATGAAAAGGCCACCGCCGCCTGGCAGCAGCTCACGCAGGCAGATCCAGGCACACTGCCTGAAGTGCTCGCTGGCATGAATGGAGCTAATCCGCTCGCTGAAAACTGGCTGCGTGCCGCCATCGGCGTCATCGCCGATCAGGCCATGGAGGCGAAGAAACTTCCCATCGAAGCTGTGCAGACCTTCCTCATGGACACGAAGAACAGCGCCGCGCCGCGCGTTGTCGCCTTCGACATCATCCAACGAGCCCAGCCAGAACTCGCAGAAAAAATCACACCTAAGCTGCTCGAAGACCCCAGCAGCGAGCTCCGCCGTCATCCTGTCTCCAAGCTCACGAATGCAGGCAATGAAGCGCTGGAGCAGGGTAAGAAGGACGCCGCTTTGACCGCCTTCCAGCAGGCCATGAAAGGCGCTCGCGATGAAGATCAGATCAAAGACCTCGCCAAAAAACTCAAGGACCTGGGCCAGCCGGTGGATCTACCCAAGCACTTTGGTTTCCTGATGGATTGGAAGCTCATTGCCCCATTCACCAACGTCGAGCGCAAGGGCTTCGACACCGTCTTTCCACCAGAAGAGAAGATCGACCTCGCCGCCGTCTATCCCGGTAAAAATGGCGACGCCAAATGGACCGACTTCACGAGCAAAGACGACTATGGCCAGATCGACTTCAACAAACCCTTCACCATGCTCAAGGAGGTCACCGGTTATGCCTACACCGAATTTGAATCGACTGAAGAACGTGAAGCCCAGATCCGCCTCGGCTGCAAAAACGGCTGGAAAGTCTGGCTCAATGGCGAACTGCTCTTTGCCCGTGACGAATATCACCGCGGAGCCAAACTCGACCAATACAAGCTCCCAGCGAAGCTGAAGAAAGGCAAAAATCAGATCCTCGTGAAGTGCTGCCAGGACGCACAAACCGAATCCTGGACCGTCGAGTGGCAATTCCAGCTCCGCGTGTGCGATGACACGGGGACGGCTATCCTTGCTGCCAAGTAATCAATCATTTCTTCCTGCAATATGAAACTAGCCCTCACTCTCCTTTCGTCATTCGTCATTCTGCATTCATCCCTCGCCGCCGACTGGCTGCAGTTCCGAGGCCCGAATGCATCCGCTGTTTCCACTGAAACTGTGGCCCCCGGCCCCAAGGTGGCCATTGACTGGAGTGTCGATCTTCCGGGCCGTGGCTTGAGCAGCCCGATCGTGGTGGGTGACAAGGTTTTCATCACCTGCTCCAGCGGGCCGGATCAGGCGAGCCTGCATGTGTTTTGCTTCAGCGCAGCCGATGGCAAGAAGCTCTGGGAGCGCGTGATGAAGGCCACGGGCCGCACGATGGCGCATAACAAGACCAGCGTGGCCGCGCCGACACCTTGCAGCGATGGCGAGCGCATCTTCGCGCTGTATTCGTCGAACGATCTTTTCGCCTTCGACCTCGCGGGCAACCTGCTTTGGCTGCGTGGGCTCACATATGATTATTCCAATGCCAGCAACAGCCTTGGCATGTCTTCCTCACCCGTCGTGGTCGGGGATACGCTTGTGGTGCAGAGCGAGAACGACAGCGAGTCCATCGCCGTCGGCATCGACGTTGCCACGGGCAAGAATCGCTGGAAGAAGGAGCGCCCCAAAGCCGCCAACTGGACCAGTGCCGTCGTCTTCAAAGGCACGGTCGCTTTGCAATCCAGCAAAGGTCTCACTGGTATGAACCCCAAGACTGGCGAGATCGAATGGGACTACACGGATGGTGCCGCCACCATCCCCAGCTCAGCCGTGACTGAGAATGCCATTTACGTACCCTCCAACGGCGTAACCGCTCTGGCCCCCGAGAAAGGAGCCGCCTCACAGCTCTGGCGTGCCTCTGGCTTGAAACCAGGCACAGGCAGCCCCTTGGTGCTCGGAGACTCCATCTATGTGCTCAATGGCGCTGGTGTGCTGGTCAAAGGCAGCCTGAACAATGGTGACGAAGCCTGGAAACTGCGCCTCAAAGGCCCGTTCAGCGGATCACCCGTGGCTGCTGGCCAATTCATCTACATCGTCAGTGAACGCGGAGATTTCCAGGTCGTCGATATCACCGCCAAGGAAGGCGAGGTCATTCACCGCGTGGAACTCAAAGACACCCTTCTATGCACCCCAGCCATAAGCAACGGTGCCGTCTATGTGCGCAGCGATAAAAAGCTCTGGAAGCTGAAGTAATGACAGATGGCGTAAGGCTAGCTACAAAGACCTGCCTTTTCCGTAGCGCCGCGGCTCATCGACGTTACTGTGGGCGTCCCCCCCACGCATGATCCGCCTCATCACTCAACAAGGCCAGCTCATCGACTGGAACGACGAAAAAATCCGGCCGTTCCCGGACAATCTTGTTTATTTGGACCTCCTGAATCCTTCCCGCACGGAAGAATTGGAGGCTGAAAGCTGGCTGGAATACAGTCTGCCCACTCGTGAAGAGATGCAGGAGATTGAGGAGTCCAGCCGACTCTATCTCGAAAAAGGCGCCCTTTACATGACGGCCTGGATTCCCGTCGGGCTGGATACGCCAGACCCTGACACCACGGCCATCTCCTTCGTTTTGGCACCAGACTGCCTGACGACCGTGCGTTATGCGGACCCGATGGCTTTCCGCGTGATTGTGGATCAGGTGAAACGCCAGTGCCCATGCCCGATGACCAGCGATGCGGTTTTTTTGACTCTCTGCGAGCAGATCGTCGCCCGCATCGCCGATGCCCTCCAGACCGTGGAGTCCGATCTGAAAAAAGTCGGCCGCGAAGTCTTCAGCCTGGACCCGCACCGCGCGAATGCTGCCGTGGAAAAAGACCTGGGTGATGTTGTCAAAACCCTTGGACGCCGCAGTGCTCTGGTGGCCAATCTGCGAGAAAGCCTGCTCAGCGTGAACCGGATGCTTCAGTTCTTCCTGAACAACGCCGCCACCTGGATGCGCGGTGATCTGGCCGCCCAATTCCGCAGTGTCATGCGCGACGTCAAGTCACTGGATGATTACACCAATCAGCAGACGCAGGAGATGACTTTCCTGTTGGAGTCCACCCTGGGTCTGATCAACATCCAGCAGAACCAGATCATCAAGATCTTCACCATCGCCAGCGTGCTGTTCATGCCACCGACACTGATCGCCAGCATCTACGGCATGAACCTCAAAATGCCCGAGACCGAATGGGCTGGCACCTACCCGGTAGTTCTGGCGGTGCTTTTCATCTCCGCCCTGATTCCGATCTGGTGGTTCAAGCGGAAAAAGCTGCTGTAGGTAGGCAGATCAATGACAGCCGCAGCCTGTGCCGCAAGAGCCGCCCCCACTGGGCGCAGCAGCCGCTGAGCTGCCGCCCATGACACCTGTGCCGCCAATGGGCACACGCCTGACGGGTTTACCATTCTCAGGATGCTGGGACAAAGCGGCATCCATCATGCTCTGCTTGAGCTCAAAACGCTGTGGTGTCTCGGCTTCTGACTGGGGGATGGTTTCGTAAACGTAAGTGGGCATGGGGAGGAAAAGGTGTGGCGACTGCGCACGAATGACGACAACAGAACAGGAAAGCAAGCTTGGAAACAAAAACGGCGTCCCAGGATGACCGGGACGCCGCTTGAGAAGGTTAAAATGACGAAGGATTACTCGTCGATTTTGACGGTCTTGTAGCCGCCGATGCCTTTGAAGTAGATCATCAACAGGAGGTAGATGCCTGCCATGGTCATGGGGATGAAGGAGTCAGCCTTCAGAGTGGCGCGGTCGCCCTTCTGGTCAGCTGTGACGACGGCCTGCTGCTGAGCGGTCTTTTCCTTGGCGTCCTTGGCTTCACCAAGCTTTTTGCCATCAAGGCCGAAGGATTCAGTGGAGGCGAGGTTGAGGAAGGTGGATGGCTTCTCGGCTTTGTATTCAGCATACAGAGCAGCGTCTGCCTTCTTGAGCTCCTCACCAGCGAAACGGTCTTTGCAGTAACCCAGACCAGGACCACCGATCAGACCAGCGGAAAGCATGCCGATGCCGCCCATGATGGACATGGCCACAGCACCTGTCTGAGGGTAACGGTCACCCACGACAGCCAACATGGTAGGCCAGAAGAAGGTTTTGCCGACAGCGTAGATGCCAAGGGCAACGAGCGCCATGCCGAAGGATTCCATGCCACTGGCAAGGTTCAGGCCGATATAGGCGATCACGGAACAAACAAGCAACAGACCAATCGGGGAGAGCTTGAGTGTTTTTTCGATCCAGTGAGCACAGAAACGAAGGCCGAACATGATGGCCGAAGTCCAGATGAAGAGGTATTTGCCCTGCTCGGAGGTGAAAAGATTACCAGTGATGTTCTGGATCCAGCCGTCGGTGCCAAGCTCAACAGCACCCACGAGGGCGTGTGTGACGAAAAGCACGAAAAGCAGGAAGGAACCAATGGAGAACTTGGTGATCACAGCCACCACGATGAGGAGAACACCACCGACGCCGTAACCGATAGCCTTGGCATTGTCTGGGGAGAAAGCCTTGCTGATGTCGCCAAAGAACAAGGAAAGCAGGTAGCAGGCAACGACGGCACCGAGGATACCCACGGGTTTGAACATCTGGACGAAGCTGGCACCTTTTTCGGCGGCTTCGGATTTCGGGAACTTCTGACCCAGGAACATGATCGCATAGAGCACGGTCGGGACGAGGTAGAGAGCGAGCTGGATCTTCCAGCCGAGCTGCATTTTGTCATCAAGGATCCAGCCAGCAACAGAACCAAGCACCATCCCGGCAGGCCAGGAGGCATGAAGGATGTTCAGGTAATGCGTGCGGTTTTCTGGGAACAAAGTAGCAACCAGAGGGTTGGCCACAGCTTCGAGGGTGCCGTTCGCATAGGCGAAGATGAACATGCCCCAGAAGAGGTAGTTGTAAGCATTTTCAGGGCTGCTGGCACCGAAGGTAACAAAGGCTGAGAGGACGTGGCAAATCAGAGCCAGGGCGACAAGCTTGCCGTAGCCGATTTTGTCCACGATCACACCACCGAGGATGATGCC
>CANHTV010000145.1 GCA_947463285.1 Verrucomicrobiaceae bacterium
ATCTCACGGACTATACACAGCAGAAAGAAGAGCATGAGCGCTGGGTGGCTGAGCGTGGTGGCATCCGTGTCACCTGCAACACCCACACCTGGCCGCCAGACCAGCGCAGGCGTCTGGAGCCACTGCGCACGCGGCTTTCCATCCACCATGAAGGCCGTAGTCATGTGCAGGAGACTCACTGGCAGTTCCGCACTTACAGCGCCGCACAGATGCGTGCCTTGCTGAGAAAGGTGCCGTGCCTGGAGCTGCTGGTCTGCTACGATTTCACCTATGACATCGAGAGTCCGCGCCAGCTGGATGACAGTTACCCGGACGTGATTTTAGTCCTTCGCAAACGCCATGCCGATACTGCCCACACTCCTTGAGATCGAGGCCGCAAAAGCTCTCATCCGCCCGCATGTTCGTGAGACACCGACCTTTCGCTGGCCGCTTTTGGAGCGCGGGCTGGGCTGTGAGCTGTGGATGAAGCATGAAAACCACACCGTCGTCGGGGCCTTTAAAGTCAGAGGCGGTTTGGTTTACATGGATGAACTCCGCCGCCAGCAGCCAGACGTGCGTGGCGTCATCGCTGCCACCACAGGCAATCATGGACAATCCATTGCCTACGCGGCAAAACAAAATGGACTGCGTGCTTTCATCGTCGTGCCGCGGGGCAACAATCCCGAAAAAAACAACGCCATGCGTTCTCTCGGAGCCGAGCTGATCGAGCATGGCCGCGAATTCCAAGAAGCCTTGGAATACTCGCGCGAATTCGCGGCGACTGAGGGACTGCACGCCGTACCTTCTTTCCACCCCTGGCTCGTTCGCGGCGTAGCGACTTACGGCCTGGAGTTATTGAATACTGTGTCTGACTTGGATGCCATCTTTGTGCCGATCGGCCTCGGTTCCGGCTTCTGCGGCATCGCTGCAGCACGAGAGGCCGTGAAGGCATCAACCAAGATTATCGGCGTCGTTTCCGCTCATGCTCCAGCTTACGCGCACTCCTTTGCCGAACGTCGTTTCATCGAGCATCCCAGCAGCACCCGAGTCGCCGAAGGCGTCGCCTGCAAAACACCCAATGCGGAAGCGCTGGCATGGATCATCGAGCACGCGCATGAGATCGTCACCATCACGGATGACGAGGCCCTGAGTGCCATGCGCGAGATCCTACAAGCCACCCACAACCTACCCGAAGGCTCCGGTGCCCTAGCCTATGCAGCCATCAAAAAACAGCAGGACCAGTGGCAGGGGAAACGCCTCGCCTGCATTCTCAGCGGCGGCAACGGCAGCATGGCAATTCTCAAGCGTGTGATGGAGGGCCTTTGAGGATTCAAGCCTTGCCTGCATTCAAGGTTTCCCAAAAGCAGGAAAGCACATTCCGAAAAAATGGTGGACTGGTTCTGGCCTTTGTTCTGGCAGGCCCGCCATTTGGCGCATCAATAGTTGATAGCGAAATGGTATCCCCGACAGGAATCGAACCTGTATTTAGAGTTTAGGAAACCCTCGTTCTATCCATTGAACTACGGGGACGTCATTCACAATGGGATCTTGATTGTGGCAGCTAATGCCATGAATGCACCCGCTTTTTGATGGGGTTTCAGCCGGAAGACGTCATCCCCAGCAGATGCCTTCATAGCGGCTGGCCAACTGCTGTAGGTCACGCCAGCCGTTAACGTCGATGAGGATCTGCTCGGGGTGGAGATTCGCCCGCAGGGTGTCCAGCGTGGCGCATTTTTGGGAAATGACGATGACCTCACTTGTGGCAAGCACGTCTTCAGCGGTGGGCTGGAGCAGTTGGGCCAAGTGTGGCATCCGCGCTTGAATCTGCTGCTCATTAGATCCGATGAGGCGGGAAAGATTGATCTGGGGATCGAAAATACGCAGCTCGTAACCACGCCCGATAAGGGTCTCTGCGGCGGCGACCATGGGGCTGCCACGGAGGTCGTCGGTATCGGCTTTAAAGGCGAGTCCGAGGAAGCCGATCTTGCGTTTTTGATGGGCCTCAATCAGCCGCATCAGGTGCTGCTGATGGTTGTCATTGGTGGCCTGGGTGTTTTCCAGCAGGGGCAGGGTCACTCCTTGCTGACGAGCGAAGGCGCGCAGGGCAGACACATCTTTCGGCAGGCATGAGCCGCCAAAGGGATTGCCCGGTTTCATGTAGTAGCGGGAAATGTTCAGCTTCGTGTCCGCGCAAAGTACGTCCATAACGCGGGTGCCGTCTTCTCCAAGGTGTTTGCAGAGTCGTCCGATTTCATTGGCAAAGCCAACCTTGAGGGCGTGGAAGTAGTTGCAGGAGTATTTGATCATCTCCGCCCCTTCCCAGCGCAGCACCGAGGGGTCTGGACCGAGCAATTCAGCAATGTCTTTGGAGGCGGCAGCTTCGCCATCCACCGTGCCAACGACGACGAGTGAAGGATCACGGAAATCACGCACCGCTGTGCCCTCGCGCAAAAATTCGGGACAGTAGTAAACGGAAACACGCCCTGCCTTCAGCAAGGGCTCAAACAGCTCGCTGACAAACTGCCGAGTGCTGCCAGGTAGCATGGTGCTGCGAAAGATGATGAGGTGGTTTTTCTCCTGAGACTCTAGCGCACTGGCGATCTGTGCCGAGACATGGCGCACGTAGCTTAGATCCAAGGTGCCAGATGGCAGCGAAGGCGTGCCCACACAGATGATGCTCATGTCAGAGGCGGCCACGGCTTCACCAGCCTCCGTGGTGGCGGAGAGCTGACCATTATCTCGGGCGTTTTTTAGCAGGGCATCCAGCTCAGGCTCGACGATGGGTGAGACGCCGTGATTGAAGGCATCCACCTTGGCTTGATGCAGATCAACACCGATGATGCGATGGCCTTTTTCTGCCAAACAAGCAGCGGTGACTGCACCGACGTAGCCGAGTCCGAAAATGGAAATGTTCATGAGAGTGAAAAGTAGGGATGAGGAAAAGAGGTGGCTTACAAACGCCGATACACACGCAGGACGCCAGTTTCACCCAAGAGACGGGTAATGGGTTGTTCAAAGTCGAGCTGCCACTGAGTCGGCTGAGCGGACAGAGCACGTTCAAGGCCTTTTTCATGGGCCGTGCGCAGCGCCTCAGGCACCGAGAGATCCAGAAAAACACGCTGCACTTTGAGCTCGTCCAGCTTCTTCAGCAGCATGGCATCATCGGTAAAGTCTGTCGTGTAGCCGCGGCCCATCCAGTCACTTTTGGCCAGCTCTTTGCTGCCACGCAGAATCTGTAGTGGGGAAGGTGACCGCTGTACCAGGCCAAAAGCCGCGCTGGCAATGATGGCCCCCTCACCACGAGGATCTGAAGCCACCAGCCAGCGAGTCAAAGTCGAGCCCGCCTCGGGCAGGTCTGAGCGCATCACTGCCTGCGAAAAACCCTGCACGTTTTTTTGCGGCCACGGAGCCGTGAAGGCAAAGGCTGCCGCTACAATCACCACCATGAGCTGCCAGCGAAAACGTGGGCTCAGGCAACTCAGAACCTGCGCCGCCGTCACAGCTGCCATAAGCAGCGGTGCCAAAGCCGGCATCAGATAACGCGTGCTGTAGCCCGCAGGAATGCAGAGGCAGATGCAGGCGACTCCCGTGAGCAAGGCCAACGCGGCAGCGACACCCGGCGGCAGGCCTTTGTGGCGCAGGCCCAGCAGCGACCACCGCGCAAGGCCGATCACCACCAGAATCAGCAATGGCCAGCCCAGGCTTTGCGGTAAAGCGCGGGCGTAAAAGATGAAGGATTCCTGCACATACTCGGCCCAGGGCTGATGGATCATGCCCTCCGCGGTGATACGGGTGGAATACAGCATCCAAGGTCCCGCTAGCACGCCCACAGGTACAGCGGCCAACCACCAGGAGGGGGTTAAAATCAAGCGCCAGCGACCGCTTAGCAGCGTGGCCACTGGGGGCACAAGGCAAAGCGCGAGAGCAGAGCCCTTGGTCAAAATGGCCGCCGCAGCCAGCAGGCCAAAACCCAGCGCATGCTTGTAGCCAGGCCGTTGCAAATAAGCCACCCAAGCGGCTGCTGCCAGCAGACAGAGGATCGCCACCAGCAGGTCTGACATCACAAACTGCGTCTGTTTCAGCGTCAGCGGCAGGATGGAAGACAATACCGCCGCTGCACAGGCAGCAGACATCGGCAGAACACGGGAGCTGTATCGGTAAATCAGGGCGCCGAGGCCCGCTGCCAGGCCTGACTGCAAAAGAAACAGTCCCTTGATCGAAGGCACCATCAGCAGCCAGAGGCCCGTCAGCAGATAGTAAGCCGGCGGGTAATGCCCCAGCGCCACCTTCGGGAAAGCCGTGTAATAAGCCTTAGCGAAAGCCATCGGCGATTGCTTCCAGCCCACGGCATAAAAATCACGGAGCATCAGGCTCGTTACCGCATGAGCCGCCTCATCCGGATCACCGCCAAGATCAGACTGCTGCGCCCCATGGCCTGCTTGAAAAATCAGCTGAAATGCCAGCAGCAGCGCAAACAGCACCCACGTCCAACGACGGCGGCAGGCGGTGGGCAGAGAAGCCTCTGAGGAGTCAGCGGGCAGTGTCGGCATAGGGCTCAAGGTTTCCGCGCGAGCACGAGATATTGACCACCAATAGGCAGCTTGCACAGCAGTGGCTCCAGCGCCCGTAGCGGTGCCAGGATAGCCGGGAAGACGAAGCAGGAATCCGTGCCGACGATGTCAAAACGTGCCGCTTTCAGCAGGCCTCGTGCTTGGAAGGGGAAAAGCATCTGGGCATCGTGATCAAAGGGCACCCGGCTCATGATGTAATGCACGATGGGGTTCCAGCGGTTGTTTTCCCAAAAAGCAAACAGCCCGCCCGGCTTCAAAGTGCGCCAGACCAGATCCATGGCTCCAGCCCGATGCTCAGGCGGGATGTGATGGAAGACGCCGTTGCAGAACGCCAGATCCACACTCTCAGGCGCGAGGCTTTCCTCATCATCGGTGAAACGTGCGCCCGCCCAGGTCACATCCTGCGTTGCCCGCTGCACCGAGGCTGTCGAGGGATCATAACCGATGTAGCTGTCGATCCCCAGGCCCGCCTGCAAAAACGGGGCAGCGGTGCCCGTGCCACAGCCAAAGTCCAGGCAGGATGTCGGCTTCATGCCGAGTTTAGCAAGCCTTTGGCGTAACCAGCTGACGCGACCTTCGGCAAAGTAATCCTTCGTCTCTCCGGTCAGATCCAGCCCTCGCTGGAGGGCTTCATCGTAGTTTGCCGCATAGGCGTCAAATTCAGCTGGGTGAGTGGAGTCAGGCATGAGAAATCTGCTTAACTTGGGCCGTGGCTACCTAAATGACAACCTCAACCAAGGGCTTATCAGAAATTGCCAGTCTCAGCGGACATACGATAGTTACAGAGTCCACGCTGCTCGTTGACGTAAAAAATCCATGCGTAGCCTTGGCTGCGAAACTCATATGGCCAGTAGCCACGCTCCAAATAGGGAAACATGTCAGCTTCCTGAATCTCCGAGACCTGCATTTTCCTCAAAGCAGACAAAAAGCGGAGTCGCTCCTTGTGGGCAAAGCAGAATGGTCCCTCGGCGTCATTCCGATCCAGATTGCTTTCTACTCGGATCTCATAACTCGATGGCGGTATGATCGAAGGTAGCCATCCCCGCTCGAATAATCTGTCGGCTGCAGCATCTGCGTACGTTGGATATTCCTTAGTGACAACATCGCTACACCCGCAAAGTCCAAGAGCTGTAAGCAACAGCAGAATGTTTCGAGCCAGATACCTATCGGCGCTGATTCTGTATGTTTCAGCCACAAGCGCAAGGCAGGCATCAAATACAGCCAGATGGATGATAAGATCATCGGTCTCCTCTCCGCCTTTCACTTGATGCGTGAAAACGTGGCCACCAGCGACATGACGACGCCGAATCCAGAGGTGGCTGAGCACTTGGTGGAGGTGGTGCACGACACAGCGATGAATCGAGCGCGCTGTGCAGAGGCTCTCTTGATCGCAGCGCTGTGGAGTAAAAAGCACCGTAAGTTTCAAATGCCACACGAGTTGAATAACAAGGTCCGACTACTGGTGTGAGATCTCGGTTCTGACGGCGCGACAGCTAGGATACTGCATGGATTGGCTGAGATCACTGGTGATGAAAAATCTGAAGATAGTGCTGAAGCAGAAGGCTCCGCTGACCAAGGATGGCGAGCACAGCCCGTTAATTAATCAGGTGGGTCGGGCCGCCATGATGCTCTGCGGTAGGCTGGCAACAGGGGATCCCTCCGTGTTCTCCGGTGTGGTGCGTTTGAAGCTGGCTCCAGACGTGTTGCGAGTGCGAGTCGGCTTGGATCATCGCATGCTCTTCCGTTTGCTGCCGGATACCGTGGAGATCGTGGACTTGATCAATCGACGCGACCTAGAAAAGCGCATCCGGTCACTCTGAAGCTGACTCGGGAAAGAAACCGGCGACAAAGCAGATCAGTGGGTTGTATCGCTCTTGTGAGTGGCCATCATTATCTGGCCAGTCATCAGCAAATCTCATACTCTCCCCATGACACTCCGCGAACCTGAAATCGTCGAACTCGCCACGCCCACGGGGCCGATGCGCACCTTGGTATTAAGACCTGCGGCGGCGGGGCTTTATCCGGGGCTGCTGTTTCACTCGGAGATTTTTCAAAACACAGGCCCCATCTGCCGCACGGCGGCGGCTTTGGCGGGGCATGGCTTTATCGTGGCGCTGCCGGAGATTTATCACGAATACCTCCCCGCCGGCACGGTGCTGGCTTATGATCAGGCAGGTTCGGATGTGGGCAATCGCCTGAAGACGGAAAAACCCGTGGCGGCCTATGATTCGGATAATCGCGCGGTGCTGGAGTATCTGAAAACCCACGAGGCCTGCACGGGGCGTCTCGGCTCCTTTGGCCCCTGCATCGGCGGGCATCTGACCTACCGCGCAGCTCTACAGCCGGAGGTCGGTGCTGCGGTCTGTTTTTATCCGACGGATCTGCATAAACGCAGCCTCGGGGCCGGGATGAATGATGACTCGCTGGCGCGTGCGTCGGAGATCAAGGGCGAGTTGATGATGGTTTTTGGGCGTCAAGATCCGCATGTGCCTGCCGAGGGCCGGGCGATGATCTACCAGACGCTAACCGCCGCTGGTGTGAGTTTTACCTGGCATGAATTTAATGCCGCCCACGCCTTTCTCCGCGATGAGGGGCTGCGCTACGATGCTGAGCTTGCCCGTCAGGCTCTGGGGATGACGGTGGATTTTTTCCGTCGCCATCTGGCCTGACGAGCCAAAGAATTGAAACAGCAGATCAGTAGCCGAGGCTTACTTCATCAACTCGGCCAGTTTTGGGCTGATGGCATCGGCCCAGATTTGGTAACCTGCGGCTGAGAGGTGGAGGAAATCAGGCATGATGTCTTTGGTTAGGCTGCCATCGGGCTTGAGGAATTTTTCACCGATGTCGAGGAAGTGAATGTTCTGCCCGTCATCGAGTTTTGCGATGATGGCGTTCACCTGCTTCAGCTTGTCGCGCCCTGGATTGGGGCTGGCTTTTTCACCACGCGGGAAAACGGCGAGCAGCAGGATCTTGGCCTGAGGCTGTTTCGTGCGGACGGTTTCGACAATAGCGGTCACGCCTTTGGCGATGCCTTCAGCGGTGTCGCTGCCGACATTGTTGGTGCCGATCATGATCACCACAGCCTTGGGCTTGAGGGTTTCGAGTTCGCCATTCTGGATGCGCCAGAGGACGTGCTGAGTGCGGTCGCCGCCAATCCCGAAATTGGCTGGTGTGTAGTCACCAAAAGCTTTTTTCCAGATGTCCTGCTTGCTGCCCCAGCCAGCGGTGATGGAGTCACCGAGAAAGACGAGCTGGGCTTTGCCTTCCTGGGCGATTTTGACAAATCGCTCGTGTGACGCGGTAAAGCCTGGGTTCACCTTGCCATCGGGGCCGAATTTCTGCGCAGGCACATCTGGGGCCTGCGGCGGCAGGATGATCTTGGGTGCAGCCGGCTTTGCTGCTGGCGCAGTGGGCTTGGCTTTTGGTGTTTCAGCCAAGAGCCCAAGGCTGGTGACAAAGAGTGCGGTGGTGGCGAGAGCAGTGATTTTCATGCGTGAGGGATCAGCCTGATGAATCCGCTGCCAGC
>CANHTV010000146.1 GCA_947463285.1 Verrucomicrobiaceae bacterium
GATGCTGCCTTCGAGCATCTGGCCGAAGGCGTCGAAGAGCTTGCGTCCGCCTTCGCGGCCTTCGGCTTCAAGGCGTTGTTGGAAGTCCCAGAGCGTTTTGGCGTCCGGGATGAAGTCCTCCTCCTGGTTACGGCTGATATTTCAGCCTTACCCAAGCATCCCCACATTGATTTTTATAATGGGCTTACTTCAGGTCTTTTGAAACCTGCACGAAAGCTTCAGCGAGCGCGGCCCAGTCTTCTGGTGATGTCTGCCAACCGCCACTGATGCGGACGACGCTTCGCAGCTCTTCCCAGGAGGCTCCGAGTGCATTTACGACAACAGAAGAACCCTCTTTGCCAGTGCTGCAAGCTGAGCCTGTAGAGATAGCAAAACCAAGGCGACTGAGACGTGTGAGCCACTTCAGATTTGAATGCTCAGGCATCACCATCAAGACCGTATTCCAAAGACGCGGGGCATTGCCACTGATGATACGCAGCTTAGGAAAAGCGGCTTTCATCTGCTGGATGAAAGCATCACGCAAAGGCTCCTGCACGTATCGAATCGCCGAAAGCTGAGGCACCAGATTTTCCAGCGCTGTGACCATCGCCTCGATGGCTGGATAGTTCTCCGTGCCTGCGCGACGAGACTGCTCCTGCGGACCGCCATGCAGCAGCGGAAATGATTCTGCCGCATCAGCCAGTAGCAGAAAGCCACAGCCCTTCGGGCCGCCAAATTTATGCGCACTGCCCGTCACATAGTCACAATGCGCCAGGCTTGTGGCATCGACTTTTCCCAGCCACTGAGAGGCATCTGAATGAAAGCGCACCTGATGTTCACGGCATATTTCAGCCAAGACCAACCAAGGCTGCAGCACGCCACTTTCGTTGTTAGCCGCCATCACGGAAACAAAGGCCGGTTGTTCCTGTGCAATCACAGATCTCAGAGCCTCAGGCTGCACGATGCCTTCAGCATCGACGGGGATCTCATGCACTCGAGCCCGGCCCAACCAAGCACGCGCGGCCTCGCACACGCTGGGATGCTCGATGGCAGAGATAGCCACGACAGCATCAGGAGAAAGGCAGCGCGCCAGCCCGGCAAAGAGTGTGTTGTTTGACTCCGTCGCCCCAGAGGTGAAAACAATCCGCTCGGGCTCAGCGCCCAAGAGATCCGCCAGACGTTCCCTGGCCGATTCCAGGGCCTGACTGGCGTAACCGGCCTCCCGATAAAGGCTGGAAGGATTCTGCCAGTGCTTATCAATCGCCTTCAGCCACGCCTCCCGCGCCGCAGGATGAAGCGCGGTGGTGGCATTGTGATCAAAGTAGGCAGACATGTTTGGAAGCCTTTATAGAAACAAGGGAAGCCTCGGTTCCGCCACCTTAAAATTCAGGGAAGCTGGCTTGATTTTTGGGCTGCTTTGCATCTGGCGGAAGACTCAGCAAGTCTCAATTCGCGAATCACCAAGGTGATCCCATGAAGGCTTCACCGTAACTTTCTCATTACATCGCCACAGAGCATGACTCGCTCTACTCGTCTTGGCTTGATCATGAGCCTCATCATCGTCGCTTGGTGGTTAGGCAGGATGATCGCGAAACCTGAACCTATGCAGGCCACAAAGCCCCTACCCTCTTCTGACGCGATTCAGAGGACAAAAGCCAGCACGACTGGAGCTGCCCACTGAAGTCTGGCGATCCCGTGGATAAGCTATGCGCAGCCAAGAGCTTGGCTGAACGTGAGAAAGTCTTGGTCGCGTTTGGAACTGCAAGAATGGCTGGTGTCAGGAGGCGGCTAGGTGCCTCATTTTAAAAATGTGGACCAAATCTAAGCCTGGCGGAAAACCAATCAGCAGCACTACGATGAGTGTCTCCTCGGAGTGGATTTATAAAGGTGGGGCTCAGACTTCAGCCTGATCTTTCCTTGCAGGAGTCGCCTCAATCCGCCACCATCGCCGCGTCATGCTTAAAATTGGACTCATCGGTTGTGGAAAAATGGGCGGCGCTCTGCTGCGCGGCGTCGAAAAAGCGCTCGGAAAAAACGAACTCAGCGTTGCTCTCAGTGACGTGGTGCCAGCAGCCGCGGCAGCGTTGGAACAGAGCCTGAGCTGCTCAGTGACCAAGGGATCACCCGCTGAAGTCGCAGCAGTCTCAGACGTGGTACTGCTAGCCGTGAAACCTGGGGACATGGCCGCTCTTTGTGCAGATCTCGCCAAAGTGGAAGGCAGCCGCCTTTACCTCAGCATCGCCGCCGGGCTGAAACTGGCAGATCTGGAGTCCTGGCTCGGCAGCCAGCAGCGCGTCATTCGGTCCATGCCGAACACACCAGCCCTCGTGGGCACTGGCGCGGCAGCTTTTTCACGAGGCAGCTCTGCCACGGCGGATGATGCTGCACAGGCAAGCAAAATTCTCGGGGCCGTGGGCACTGCTGATGAAGTTTCAGAGAAGCTGCTCGATGCCGTCACAGGGCTGAGTGGCAGTGGCCCGGCTTATGTTTACACCGTCATTGAAGCTCTGTCGGATGGCGGTGTGCTCATGGGCCTGCCCCGAGCCACCGCGCTGACTCTGGCAGCGCAAACGGTCGCTGGCGCTGCGCAGATGGTCTTGGAGACAGGCAAGCACCCGGCTGTGCTGCGTGATGAAGTCACCAGCCCAGGAGGCACCACCATTGCCGGCCTGGAGCAGCTTGAAGCTCATGGCTTGCGCAATGCACTGCTCCAAGCCGTCCGCAAGGCCACGGAACGCAGCCTGCAACTCGGCAAATAATCACGTCTCAAGGTGCTAGGACATCGTGTTGGAGAAATTCGACTCCGTAATCTCCAGCAGGAATCCAAATGTCCAAAGCAGGCGTGATCACGGCGCGATTGACCTGCAACCACAGATTCGTCGGTGTTTCATAGGAGGCCAAAGGATTGATCTGACCACTGGCCGGGGCAAGACTTGCAAGCTCCAGATTGCCAAAGCTGCTGGCGATGAGATGACCACGGTTCACGCTGAGCATCTGCGGCGTTGCATTCGTGGTCCAAGTGCTGATCTGAGATAGTCTGCCCGTCGTGAGATTGTAGGCAATGCCAACAACACCATGATTATCACCATCACGAGCCAAATACACGCGGCCTGCTGAAGCTACTGAGGCCTGATGATAGGACGTAGCTGTAATGTAGCTATCCAGAAGCCAAGCTGTAACGCCATCATAACCACTTGCTTGAATCGAGCGGGAAGAAGCTTCTTCAGAACTGATGCGTTGATTCCGATGCGTGAGCAAAACCGCGCCCTGAGCATCCACATCCGCCACGCTCATCAACTGACCAGGAATAGACACAGGATCACGCAGCGTTGGGGAGGCAGAGCGCCAGTCGATGACCTGCAACCAGGAAGCCAGACGTGATTCTGACGGTGCATAGGGGATCAGCGGCCGCGCGGCACCGTTGACAGGCTTGGACTGAGGTTTTTCAAACCCGGTGTCATAGCTGAAGAAAAGGAACCCATTGTCACTGAAAGCAGTGCTGATGTTTCGCAGATTTCCATTCACAAACACGTTTAAAGCAGTGCGAGCCGTGAGGGCGCTGTCACCCACTTGAACAGGACATAGCACAGCTGCTGGATTTGTGGTGACAGGCGGCGAGGTTTGTTTCTGTTTGGCTGCGACAAGGCTACTGTTGACCGGACTAGGCAAGATGACTGGAGCGGGCAGGTTAAGCACAGGTTGAGTAATGCTAATGACAGGCAGCATATTCAACCAGATCGGCCCCCAGAAAAATCTATGCGTCTGCATAGGGATGAACCAGACCAATGAAGAATCACTCATCCAATGAGGCTGAACTGCATCGAAATTCATTGAGTAAAAATTCAGACCCGTCAGATCATGCTCAGAACGCCCGACTTCCGTGACGGTAGGTGGAGAACCCAGCTCCAAGGCCAGCGTGCGCAGACGCTGAGGCGTCGTGGCCGTAGCGGTAATCAACTGAGCGAGGTAAAGTCGGCCATTTTTTTGTGTCACACCGACCACTCGGCCCTGACCAAGAGGGATCTCCTCCAGCAGCGTATCAGGATCATTAGCGGTCGTGATCCTCAATTTGGATTCTGCCACCGCAAAAAAGCCCATTCGTGAGAAGGCAAACCCATTCCAGTAATTCCAGCCTGTTTCTCCATCTTCGATCTGAACTAAAAAGTCACCGAAAGGCACCACACGATCCGCACGCCAGGCGAGTGGGACTCTCACCACTAGAGGATTTTCCACGCCAGCCTCGGTGCTGTGAACGAGCAACTCCTGACCGGACAAACTGACAAAATGCCCCCCCATGAGACTGCCTCGGCGAGGATTAAAATCATGCTGAATCGTCGTGCCAAAGCTCAGTGTATCTTCAGCTAGATTCACAATCTGAATGGCTTTTGTGGCATGACCCGAGCTCCAATCCCAGCTCTCGAACGGCACCATGATCACACCTTCTTCGGAGAGAAACTCGACGGCTTTTTCATCATAGTTCGCCTCACTCCATGAGGAGCTACCTTCAGGCCCAAGGGGCAGACGGGAAAGCAGCGCTGGAGCAGTCACGTCGCTCACATCAAACAAAGACACGGTCACGCGTCCATCTTCAACACCAACCGCTAACAGGCGATCACCAAGAGGCTCCAGATAAGTGCTCCAGCCTGGAACTTCCAGCACACCGGAAAGAACGGGCGCGGCGGGATCGGCAAGATCCACGATGAAGAGAGGATCGATCTGGAGGAAGGTCACCACATAGAGACGATCTCCATCAAAACGCGTCGCGTGAAGGCTTTCACCGCGGGCTCCTTCGAGTTCCAAGCTTGCCAAGGGCGTCACGGCGCTACCCGCTACAGGAAAGGTTTCGACCCAAGTTTGGCGGTTGTTCCAATTCTGCCAATTCAGCGTCACCGCCACGACGGCACCATTCACGAGACTCAGTTTAAACTTGTCCTGAACCTGCCCACGCAGGGAAAAGGTCTTCAAAATGACAGGTGCATTCGTGATGTCGATGATGTGCAGGTTATTGGCCAGCGGTGCATTATAGTAGCTGGTCGTCCCCACCAATAAATGGCCACCGGATGCCTGGAGAACCGAATAGTTTGACGGCGTCCGCAAAGAACCGATGACGTGGGGAGCATCAAGATCTGCAAGATCGAGACTAGTGAGGACAGCCTCTCCCTGCCAGTTCAGATTTGGAACTGACTGAGAATAACTGCTGCACAATACATGCAATTTGCGGCCGATGAGACGGCTGTCTGTGATTGCTCCTTCCAATGGCACTTCACTGATCAGATTCGGCATTCCATCAATGATGCGGATCAGCCAGACGGTCGCCGCACCTTGACGGGCTTTGTCGTTGGAGCGTCCAAGGAGGGCGACTTCCGTGCCTTCCGCATTCAAAACAAACATCTGCTCACCACTCGCTGGCAGGCGCAGACTTCCCGTGCGCACGGGTGCAGTCGGATCACTCATGTCCAGAATTTGCAGACCTCGATACTGATTAAAGAAGTAGATCTGATCTCCCACGATCTGCCAGATGTCGGATTCGATGACAGCGGCGGCGGCCGCATCTGTGCCAAGCACCGAAGAGGTAATGGGTTGACCTCCTTTGGAGTAGAGCACGCCGAATTGAGGCAACGCCTCCAAATCCTGACGATCAAAACTTCTCTGGCCGCGCTGAAAACGAGAGGGAAACTTCGCTCCGCGATAACCAACAGCACGGAGAGTACCTTTGGCTTGGCTTGCGTTCAGTTTAAAAGACACGGAACGAGGAGCAGGCCGAACCAAGCTGATATTGAAACTAGGAACGACATTTTTCGCCGCAGGATAGGCCACGCTGACAGGCTTCCACCCAGTGGATGTTTTTTGTTCCAGCACGACCTGCTGTATTTGCGGAGCAGCAGCGACGGTCAGGACCCGGTTTTGCAATTGATGCTTGAGCACGACAGCATTACTTACCGCCCAAGATGGCTGAGCCAAATAGAAGGCTATGGCGAAGATAATGAACAAGGTTGAGCAACGATTCATTGGATGGGGTGGGTGGATGGTAAAAATGGATAAATGGAAGACAAGAAAGAACTTAAACCCTGCCCCCTTATGGCGCTGGGTCCGTGATTGGCACGATGAACGCAGCACCTCCGAGCATCATCGTCGCGTTCAAAGTATCAGAGTTAGGTCCTGACATCCTCAGATCACTCGCTGGAATCATTGCTGCGGCAGCTGCCGGCTGATTTGAAGGTCTTGCTGTAGGGCTGGTGAACGAAAAAAGATTGGTCTGCATCGGAGAAGCTAGCGTTAGAGGCGAATCACTGAGTGCCTGAGGTTGAAGTTTCGGATTGAGTGCCAGATTAAACTGCTCACCGACAGGCTGAATGACCAACGGCTCAAGATTCCCAGGCGAGGCCAAAGTCGGTTTGACCGTCAGCACTGGTTGCTGATTTTGCTCGGCGACGGTCTGAGTGAAGTTAGTGACCTCATCAGGCGTCAATAACCTCGCTTCGACAGGCGTCGATGCGGGCATCAGATAGATCGCAAAGGAAGGCACAGGCAGCATGGCCACCTGATCTCGCGTATCACTCATCATGCGCAGCGCCTCCCATTGCCCGCGTGAAACAGATGCTGTGCCATTTTCATGCACCGCGATCCCGAGTGAAGCGGCATCCTGCCACAACTCGGCAATGCGCCGTGAATCATCCACGAGCGCGAGCCCATCCTGACTCACACGTCCGGCCAGTATGTCAGTAAGCGTGCGATTTTCAGCCAGATGAGGGTAAATGCCTGACTGCATCTTGAGGAAGATTGCATTCCCGTTCAGTTCGACATCGCAACCAGCCAAAGCTGCAAGCGCCCGTACAGCTTTCACAAAAGGAATGGGGCCGGACACAAAGCTAACAGGCCGGGCATTGCCCCCCGCAGGCACATGAATCTTCAACGAAGTCAGATCGAGGCTTTGCGGATCATGCAGATCCAGAAGTTGTTTTTGCAGATAAGCCAATGCCTGACTCAGCGGCACATGAACTAGATTGACCTCACTGAGGAAAAATGCGTCCAAACGGCCTGTGAGGGGCATTTCAGACACAGGCTCAACTTTTGACAAAGGCACCCCGATCCTCGGAGGAACAGACAAAGGCTCAGATAAGGAAAACTGTTTTTTCGACTGCGTTTCACGGCCTGCTGCCGCAGGTATCCCCACCTGAGCCAAATTTTTGCCCTCCCGCTGCCCCTCAGGCCAGAGAAGTGCTGTCATAATACCGACGACTACAAACAGAGCGGCCAAGGACAGCCAAGGGCTCTGAAAACGAACACGCTTGGAGGGTTTGGTTTTCTCGGTAGCGTCCGTTTTTTGGACCACCGTCAATACCCTCCGAGTCTCAGACTCCACATGCCGGGCCTTCACAGTCTGAGCCAGGAGTTCTTCAAAACGAGCCGCCGCCGCATACTTACGAGCACACTCCGGGCACCGCCCGACACAAAACCAAAGCTGCTCGGCCTGCTCAGGCGTGGACACTCCGGCGAGCCAGCAATCAACCAAAACGGCAAATTCAGAACTGTCAGCATTCAAGATCATGATTCATCCATTTTGAGGCCAAGGCGTCGCTCCACACAGTCTCTCAGCTGACGACGCAGGCGGCTGAGAGTTTGATATAGGGCATCCAGTTTCATCCCAGCTTCCTCAGCCATGGCTTCAATGGATAATCCCCGATGATAACGGTCCTGAATAAAGCGGGCACCGCGTCCTGGAAGCTGCTCCAGACAAAAACCCAGTGCTTTCTCACGATCCTTCCATGGCGACTCTGCTTCATCAGCGGTGAATCCTACCGAGAGAGCTTCCAGAGCTTCCACCGTCAACGATTCCGGCCACTTTGCCCGTAGGCGGCGGTCTTCCATGACTTTCCTCAGCGCGATACCCCGAGCCCAAGCTCCGAAAGGTCTAGTAGGATCATAAAGCTCAAATTTTTTCCAGAGGATCATGGCAACCTCCTGAAACACGTCGTCCCTAGCTGTCTGGTCACGAATCGCCGCACCAATGAACGCTCGCAGGTCGGACTGCACTGCGAGAAATTGCGGAAGAAAATGTTCGTGATCGGACATGAGAGGGTAACTGACAAC
>CANHTV010000147.1 GCA_947463285.1 Verrucomicrobiaceae bacterium
AACAGCCAGCTCGAAACCATGACTCAGCAAAACCATCAAAGCGGCGACACCACGCAAGGCATCGATCCACAATTCAGCATCTTTGCCTAGTCTACCGTTGTTCATCATAAAGTCGGCCATCAAGGCATGAACAGCTTTTGAAAATACGGAGTCGTCTGCTGTATCAAATCTTCAGCCAATTTCATGCTTTGGACATCATCTCGCAATCGTTGCCCTGATTCCTCTGGGCTCAAATTTTCCGTAACCCAGACAGTCACACTGGCATACGCCCAGCGATGATTGACATTGCGTGCCATATTATCCCAAGTTGAAAGCCAGATCCGCATGGCGTTACTTGAGGTGCTGACATCTGTGCCGATGAACCAGTAGAAATAGTGTGCGCGCAGCATTTTTCGATCACCGTTCTCGGGGCGTATTTCGCGTTCAATCAGCAGGTCCTTCACCTCTAAAATCTTTCCTGGGCTTATCTCCACTGGGACCACTTTCGCATCCAGCAGCGTCCAGCCCTGTCCATCCAAACATACTTCTGGGCGGTGAATACTGCGTCTTTCAGCACCAGCTAGCACCAACGTGACATGAGCCACATCACGATCCTCTACCCTGCCAGGTGAACGATACTGCATCTTGATTATCTGCGTATCAGCAGGCAGCAGATCCTTCTCGGCTGAATCCTTTTCCAACGGTTGGCCCAGATACCGACCCAACACCGTCGGCAAATTCATCACCACCCCAGAACTATCTCCTGCCCTGACATCAGGTGAAAAGCGACACGCAAGCAAAGCGGCAATGACAGCAACAGCGCACCAGGACAAGGAAACCCAAGAAACAAAGTCAGCTGAAGAAAGCGATTTAGACTCGACTGATTGAACTTGGGGCCCTGGTCCTATCACTTTTGACAGGCTTTGAAGCCCAGCCAGAGCTACAAGATAAACCGCGATCCCTGACAAAAAATGGAAAGTGCTGACTTCACGATCCTGATCCCCAACGGCAAAATCCTGACCAAACAACATGGAACCAGCGATGAGAATCAAAAGCCGGGCCATGTTAGCAACCACCGCCAGAGGAAAACCACAGGCAAACAAAAAGGCCCGTCGCGGCCAAGTCGATTGACGAAAATAACCAAACAAGGCCGCCACCATCAGAAGCGCGAACAACGAGCGCATTCCTGAACAAGGGCCATCCACTTTTAGGCTGAACAAATCTCCAGCTGCGCGGCCTTCACTTGCAGATGAAATCAAAGCCGTGCCCTCCCTGATCGTATCCAGACCCACCAAATTCAGCACGAACGTCGTCGTCTCAACCATCAAGACGCGCAGACGAAACGAGATCGAATCCTCTAAAAACAACAGAGGCCACATGAAGCCAAGCATCAACCATGGGAACCACAAAGACTTGGCATACGACCATCCAAAGCAGCCCAGCACTGCACCTGCGATGAAGCACTGAATGGCAAAAGCACCGAGGTAATAATTGTTAGCTTTATAGCCGCCGTAATAAGCCAACATCGCCACTAGAACCAAGATCAAGCCAAACCAATTTCGTTTCAAAGGCAGAAGCGCCAAGGAGTCTCGCAGCAACCAGACCAGCCAGCCGACGATGAAAGGGGCCAGAAACCCATGCTGCCAGGTTGGATCTTTCCAACGCATTAAAAGTTCTTCCAGCAATGTCCTTCGGAAGTCCCCATATCCAGCTGCATAAGGCTGCCAGACCATCAGGGCCAGCAAACAGCATACCAAGAAAAAGAGGAACAAACGTAAACTCATACACCAGAACAAAATTCCTCTGCTTCTTTGGCCTCGAACCATGTCAGCGCCGATGGCGGCACAAGGAAAAGCATTTTGATATCCAAGCATGGAATATCTCGCGCCTGAATCTTTTGGAGGCGCGTTTCGTAACGCCAAAAGGCGGCAGGAGTGCGTGCCAATGCATACATACAGTATTCATGATGAGCTAGGAAATCATGCAATGCATCAATGCTGTTTGGAACACCACTTTCCAAGGCATACTCGATGAGAAAAAGTGGCTGATCTCTGGAAATGAGTTCAGTTGAACCTTTAAGGGCCAAAATTTCAAAACCTTCAATGTCCATTTTAACGACACGAACAGGTGCTGCATGCCTATGATTATGAATAAAACTATCAATCGTCGTGACTTCCACAGCCACAGTCTTTGAAGCAGACTGCTCACCCGTCAGTAAATGACTGATGGTCGAGGCAGATGATACATCAAAACTCATTATCCCGGAAACATCCGATACGGCCATAGCAACCAACTCCACGTTATCCGGCTTGTGACGTAGAAAATCTTGATGATTGCGTTCGTCGGGCTCAAAAGCAAAAACCTGATTCACTGAGGAAGACAGTAGGCAACTGTAATAGCCCATATTGGCTCCCACATCTAATGCCACACCCTTTTGACATGATTGCAGATAATTGAGCAATAACGTCTCAGCTCCCCAATCAACCAAGTTGTTCGTGCAAAAAATGTCTGAGGCAAAAGGGCTGTTCAGTGGGAGCTTCATTCGTGTGCCATCTGACAAATGCCAAGGCCAGAAATCAAAAGAGAGGGCTTTCCCAGCAATTCGAATTCCGCGCCATAACAGCCGCCGCACTACATAGCGCAACAGCCCCACTTCTCTAGCCATGTACAAGTTCATCATATTTGTTTAAGCCAAATTCATTAATCAAAATGCTCAACTGCCTGACGCAGCATGAAAAGGTGGACTCACGCAGGATCTTCTTGGATCAATCAACCAAGGACTATTCGTTTTGGCTGATGGTTATTGAGCAGCACCTGCCTTGTTAAACAAGCTTCAACTGTTCGCGGTATACCCTCATTACAGTCTCAAAGTGATGCGCCCAAGTCATCTGTCGTGCTCGCTCAATACCACGAACTCGGCATTCAACATGGACCGCATCATCCATTACCAATGAACTTAGTTGGCGTGCAGCCATAACAGCATCGCCTTCTTGGTAATAAAGAGCTGCATCACCACCAGCTTCAGGATTAGCCGTCGATGTATTTGTAACAACAGGGCAGCCAGCGGCCATGGCTTCAGGAATAACAAAGGTTAGACCTTCCAAAGTCGATGGAAAAATTAGCACTCGCGCCGACTGAAACGCAGCGATCAAATCGTCTCCAAAAATAGGTCCCAGTTCTACAAAGCCTTGCTCGCCAGTCACCTCAACGATGTCACGCTTCAGGGCATCTGAAACATACTCACCCGCACGAACAAAGCAGCATTGTTTCAGGTCAAACATGCCCCTCATCTCACGAAAAATCGCAGGCAACGAAGCAAGATTTTTGCGAGGTGCCGCCGATCCCACAGAAAAAATAACCGGAGGCAGTTGGGCCAGTTTTTTCATGATGCGCTGATCTTTGAAAACGGGCTTTTGAAATAGATCAAAGTCCATTCCTGGAACAGCCACCGTGACACGGTCAGCAGGGATACCCAAAAGAGTGCCGAGCTTGCGTTTTGTTTCTTCGGAGATGGAGATCAAATGATCCGCAGAGCGCAAATGACTCACAACACGACGAAATCGGGCGACCTGAGAAGGCTTCAAATTACCAGGATCTTCTAAGGGGACCAGATCAAACACCGTCACCACCTTCCGCATCTTCGATGGAATACATGGAAGTAGATGTGCATAGCTATGGTCTAAAATATGAGCCAGCTGGCCTGATTGAAAACGTGCTCTCCAAGGATAGAAAAAGAACTTTTCCAAGAATCGCTTTCGTTTGGATACAGAACGCGCAGACACCTCAGGTGGTGAGTGCGGATAGGCGCAGTGGAAATGCAGTTCATCGGACGAATGCTGACCGGCCAACACGCTAAGCTCACGCCAATAACGATCCATCGAAGCCCATCCCTCCAATGGTGATGCAGGAAACCACACCACATCCTTGGCCTTCGCAACCCCAGATCCAGCCACCGTCATTTTGCTCTCCTTTCCCAGACTTCAACGACATGTAACGCACCAGACTGACTAGCAGAACACTCGAATCCAGCATCGGCAAGCGCCTCACGCGCATCTCGCAAAATACCGTCACCTATGATTGATGGATGCCACTCGATGATGATCACTCTAACATTTTTCCAAGCATGACTTTTTCCTAGAAGCACCTGCTGTTCAGCGCCCTCAACATCCATCACAATCACGTCAAATGGACCATACTCGGCGAACAAACCATCCAAGGCACATCCATCCACTATTTTCACATTTCGCCCTGACGATGAATTGCGGTGGCTCGTCAGCAGTCCACTTGACACATCAAGCTCAAGAGGAAGCCCGTCACCTACTGCTCTATTCAGCACTGTAAAAGAACCACCGTTTGTTTCACGGTTCTGATTAAGAAACGGAATGAGCAGTGGATTGGCCTCGATCACCAGATGACGTTCTGGATTGGACAATCTTCGATTGATAACCATCGAGACAACCCCAAGACAACCACCCAACTCGCAGACTGAATCTGAAGGACGGATATATTGATGACAAAAACGGCGCTCAGGTAGTTCATAATCATTGAACCAATACGTCGCAAGAGAAGTCCAGGGCTGCCCACGCAAAGGCACATCGAAGACCATGCCTTCGAGGTAAAATCTTCGCCTGAAAATTGCAAACAAAAAGCCAAGAATTGGGTTCGCTCGCAGCGTCAGACACATGCCAAGGGACCGAGGCAAAGCATCACGAAGACGGCGGCGTAATATAGCTATAGACATCATACTTTGATTCACTAAAAAATCAGCGGCGTGGCCTGAATAGCATGGCACAAAGAAAATCAGCCCATGTTACAGCCAAAGACTCATGGCTAAAATGATTCAAAGTTCGCTGCCTTTGCCTAACAGCGAGATCTGAAAGACTTTTCATATCATCTAGCCAATAAAGCATAAGCTCACGCAAAGCCGTTGCGTCTGAGTGCCTAAAGATCGCCTCTTCCATACCGATGACCTCAGGGATGGCTCCTGAGGATGAACCCAAAGTCGGCACGCCCGCAGCCATGGCTTCAATCAAAACATGACCGAACTGCTCTTCCCATATCCCAGGACCACTCGGAACTGGTTTGCTCGCCAAGACAAACATATCAAGAGAGCGCATGAAGGCTGCCACCTCACGATGCGGACGAGGAAGTAAAAGATGGAGCCAGGGATTATTTTCTCTGAAACCGCGCAATTCATTCTCCATATCGCCGCTGCCAAGCATCGCCAATTGGAGGTTCAAGTCTGGTTTTACCCCACGAATGGCAGCCACTGCAGACAACAATTCTGGCAGTCCCTTGGAGTCAGTCCACCGCCCACAAAAACCGATCATAAAGCCTTTTTCTGGCAGCCCAAGTTCACGTCTTAACTGGGCTTTTTCATCCTGACCGGCTGGGCGAAACTCCTGAGATTCGACTCCCAACTGAGCAGCCACCAGATTGGTTTCGGCTAAAGCTCCGTAACGCAGAAAAATCTTCCGACAAGCCTGGTTACCTGAAATAGAAAAGTCATGCGTTCTTACTGCAATTCGGTAAACCAATGATAACAGGAGACCTTTGAGTCCGGGACGCTCCACATTTTCCCAACTAAACTCACCAATCCTTGCATGGGGCTGAATCAAACGGGCAAGTAGCCAAGTCTGCCAACGGATATAACTCCATGGCTCGCTATCCACCAAGATCAGATCAAAGCGCCGGGCCCGCATCACTTCCCCGAGTCGATGATGAAAATATCGTGTATGTCCCGAATCAGTGGGCCAAATGGCTAACCGATGCAGGTCATAACGCGGATCATGATCGACCTGTTCAAAATCAGACAGCGGCTTACCAAAAAGCATTCCGCCATTAAGGGGCCACGTCACACAAGTAACCTCAAAATAGTCTGCCAATGGGTTTAATTTACGCCGATTGAAAGCCGTGGCGTACATGTGCCCGATCATCAGCAAAGACGGTTTTTGGTCTGGCATGGGAATCAAAATTTAGCGGCCGTATCGCTCATGAGCTTGCTCAACTGGACAGCATAAGTCTTCATATCCAAAGCCCGCTTTAGATGAACACCTTCCTGAGCCACCCACTTTTTTTCTACGAAAGCTTTCAGCACTTCACAGATTTGTCTCGCATCGAATTCCAGCAGACGACCATTCACACCATCCTCCAAAATCATTTCAGAACCATGATGCGGAGTTAAAAACAAAGGTAGACCAGAAGCAGCCGCCTCAACTTCGACGAGGGCAAAAGCCTCTGAATAGGATGGAAACAAAAAAGCATCTGATGCTGCAAAGTAACTCTCAACATCAGCCACCATGCCCGTGAAAGTCATCCACTCTGGCAGAAGCCCGAGTTCAGATTTCAAAGAGGCCAGCCGTTCGTTACTACCCCCCACAACTAGGAATCTCACATTAGAGTGTGCTTGATAGAGCATCCTCAAAGACTCAACCGCGAGAAAAAATCCTTTTCGACGATAGTGCCCAGTGCTTACAAAAATGAACACGCAATCATTCTCTTCATAGCCCAACTTGGCTCGCATTTCAGAGCGCACGGCTTTTCGCACAGCAGTGTTAAATCGACCTGGGTCATAGCTATTAGGCAATACATGCAGATTTAAAGCACTATTCTCCCGGAGAACGTCAGCAGCCACAGCTTCAGAGACGCTGATCACTTTCCGAGCGCTGGTTTGTCGTAGATAGCGTCTTGTATGAATTAAACTCAACCAGTTCAGCGCACGCTCAATCACATCACGAAGACTGCACATAGTGAGAAGACGCTGCCTTTTCTCCCAATCAAAAGGTGAGAAGTGGACATGTGCGATATCACAATCGGTGAGATATCCCGCCACGCTGTAGATCACATCCGGGCGTTCAACGCCCATTACACGATATAGCCACCACGCACGCCAGTTCACCAGCCAAGCAAAAACAAACATTCCAACAAAACGAAAATGGCCGAGCTTGGGCATATAGTAGACTCGATCTACAGCCAGACCTTCATCACAATACCAGCACCACACTTCGACTTCAAATCCGTCAGCTTTAAGCTGTGCTAAAGATCTAATCACCCCCTTCATGGAAGGGCTCGAAAGACTTACGTTGGGATCTATGAGAAGAAGTTTCAAAGCGCGGACAGCTAAGTCATATCAGTCAGCCACTGCATCCCTAAAACCGAGACGACGACCTAAAGCCATGACAATAGCATTAGGCAGAGCCCGACTGATCCGGCGCAATCCCAACTGGCGATCATCATGCGCTTGCAGCCATTTAGCAGGATGGACCACGTCCAAGGTTTGACAGGACTCAGGATTGGAGAGCCAGAGAGCATCAGAAAGCTTGGAAACCCATGGCGAGCTTGCCCGGACATACAGCACCAGATTTTGCTGATAATAGTAGGCACACTGAGAGGCGCCCCAAACTTGCCTGCGCAAAAGATCAGACGCTAAAAATCCATGTTTCATGAATTTCGCAGCCCAGAAACTCTGCCACTGCTCATTGCGATGATCGGTGCCACCTTGATTAGGAATGGCAGCTGAGAATGCTATCACATCAGCGCAGCCTGCAAGGAATTCGACAAATACGTCAGCACGTTCCGGGCTCACATGTTCCGCCACTTCGAGGCAGGTGGCGAGATCAAAACTTTCATCTTTCGGCCTTTCTGGTCGCTCAAGATCCGCGGAACAAAAGGATGACCAATCGATTCTAAAGTCGGTCTCCTTGACGTAACTGCCATCCAGGCCACGCAAACGCTCCACACCTTGATCTCGGAAAACCCGCAGCCAAGTCCCGACTCCACAACCAACATCAATAACCGATTTAGGATGGAACAAGTTCATTAACTTTGGAACCACGCAGGCAGCGGATGACTCCGATTCGCCGATGTAAGAGTGATAAAAATGGGAGTCGTAGGGTGTGCTCATATTGAACTTAATTTAGGGTTGTTATAGTATGCGGAAACCCAGTCTGCGAAGCAATGCCTTGAAGACTGAGGTAATTCGGAAGGTGCCTAACCTGAAAACGGTCCACTGATCGAAACCACTCAGATCCTCCAGAAGCTTAACCTTCTGTTTAACGGCATCACCAGC
>CANHTV010000148.1 GCA_947463285.1 Verrucomicrobiaceae bacterium
CCTCGCCGCGCACTATGATCTGCCACGCGTCAGTGGCTCCGCCATGCAGCGCGTGACTTTGCCCAAAGGCAGCCCCTTTGGCGGACTCATCACGCAAGCCGCGCTGATGAAACACACCGCCAATGGCACCACCACCTCACCCGTGCTGCGAGGCGTTTGGATCATGGAAAAACTGCTCGGCCAGCCGCCGCCACCGCCGCCGAAAAGCGTTCCTGCCGTGGAGCCTGACATCCGCGGAGCCACCACCATCCGCGCCTTGCTCGCCAAACACACCGAATCCAAAACCTGCGCCTCATGCCACGCGAAGTTTGATCCCGTCGGCTTCGCCATGGAGAACTTCGATGTCATGGGCGCTTGGCGAGATCGCTATCGCGGCATGGAGCGCGGCGAAAAAATCACCGGCATCGATCCCGCCGGCCATCCCTACACCTACTTCGTCGGCCAACCCGTCGATGCCTCCAGCAAGCTCCCCACCGGCGAAACCTTCCACGACATCCACGAACTCAAACGCCTCCTCGCCGCCAACCCTCGCCAACTCGCCAAAAACCTCCTCGAACACCTCACCCTCCACGCCACCGGCACGCCCGTCGGTTTCGCAGATCGCGAAGAAATCGAGGCGATGCTCGATGCGTGCGCAGCGAATGGGTTTCGTGTGAAGGACCTGATTCACGCACTCGTGCAAAGCCGCCTTTTCACCGGACAGAGACAATGAGACCATGAGACAATCGGATGGGGAGACAATGAGAGCATGAAATCGATCGCCAATACCAATACACGCAAAACCAAAATCGTTCGTCACACGGATCTCGAAGTCTATCAACGGGCTTTTCAGGCGGCGATGGAAGTATTTCATCTGAGCAAGACCTTCCCTTCGGAAGAAAAGTATTCACTTATAGATCAGGGCCGCAGATCATCTCGATCCGTGGCAGCGAACATTTCTGAAGCATGGCGAAAGCGTCGTTATCCCGCCTCTTTGGTGAGTAAATTAAACGATGCAGAAGGCGAAGCGGCTGAAACACAGACTTGGATTCAGTTTGCGGTCGAGTGTGGCTATGCGAATGCCGAAAGCACCCGAGCCATCTACGCGGAATATGACAGCATCATTGCAATGCTGGTGAACATGCAAAATCACCCAGAGGACTGGGCACTCACCAAACGCTGACTTCTCCTTTTCTCCCCATCTCATTGTCCGATTGTCTCATTGTCCTCATGAACTTCCCCCACATCTCCACCCCGATCCCACGCCGCCGTTTCCTGCGCGGACTCGGCGTCACGCTTGGACTGCCGCTCTTGGAGCAAAACTACGCCCGTGCGGCATCACAGACGCCTCCAAAGCGCATGCTGCTCATCTCCAACAACCTCGGGGTGCTGCCGCAGCATTTCTTCCCGAAGGACAAAGGCACGGGCTACACGCTCTCGCCCTATTTGAAGGAACTCGCGGCATTCCGAAGCGACTTCACCATCTTCAGCGGCCTCTCGCATCCAGCCGTCACAGGCGGTCACAGCACGGAGAACTGCTTCCTCACCGCCGCACGCGATCCGACGCGCAGTGGCTTCCGCAACAGCATTTCGCTCGATCAGTTCGCGGCGGAAAAGCTCGGTCAGCAGACGCGCTTTCCCACGCTGAACCTGGGCGTGAACATCGACAAGGCGAACCGTAGCCTCTCCTGGACCCGCGATGGCGTGCTGCTGCCCGCCGAAGACAGCCCAGCGGCCTTGTTTCGCAAAATGTTCATCCAAGGCGATGCCAAACAGACTGCCGCCTCGCTCAAACGCCTTCAGGATCGCGGCAGCATCCTCGACGCCGTGCGCGATGACATCAGCAGCTTCCAACGTAACCTCGGCAGCAACGACAAAAGCCGTCTCGATCAGTATTTGACCTCCGTGCGAGAACTCGAGCAGCGACTCGCCATCTCCGGCGAATGGGAGCAAAAACCCAAACCGCAAACCAAGACCGCCGAGCCCAAGGACATCGCCGACAAGGCCAAGTTCTTTCCCAAGATCCAACTCATGCTCGACATGGCACGGCTAGCCTTCGAGTCCGACTCCACGCGCATCATCACCCTCATGGTGGATGGTTTCGCCACGCCTGTCTTTGAGATCGATGCACAGCACCGAACTCGCGACGGCTATCACAATCTCAGCCACCACGGCCAGTCGAAGGAAAAGCTCGCCGAACTCGAAAAAGTGGACCTCCAGCAGATGCGTCACCTGCGGGATCTCATCACTGCACTCGCCGCCACGCCCACGGCCGACTCCCAACGCCTCCTCGATCACACCATGATCCTCTACGGCAGCAACCTCGGCGATGCGAACGTCCACAACTGCACCAACCTCCCCGTCCTCCTCGCGGGCGGCGGATTCAAACACGGTCAACACCTCGCCTTCGACACCGTGCAAAACAAACCGCTCTGCAACCTCTTCGTCTCCATGATGCAGAATATGGGTATCGAATCAGCCGCATTCGGCAGTAGCGGCGGAGCCCTCAGCGAATTGAACCAACTCTGAAGTATGAAAATACTCCTTATCTCACTTGGCCTCGCCACCTCAGCCTTTGCCGAGGTCAAAACGGAAACTATCAGCGTTCCCATGCGCGATGGCATCAGACTCGGAACTGACATCTATCGCGATGATGCCGTGACAAAAGCTCCTGTGATCCTCACCCGAACGCCATATGATCGAACGAAGCAGAAGGCCACGGGCGAGCGATGGGCAAAGGCAGGCTACGTCTTCATCGCGCAGGATTGCCGTGGGAAGTTTGGGTCGGAAGGAGCGTTTGCGCCATACAACAATGAAGGCCAGGACGGGTATGACACCATCGAGTGGATCACGGGCCAGCCTTGGTGCATTGGTCGTGTGGGCATGATGGGCGGCTCGTATGTCGGCGCGGTGCAGTGGCAAGCAGCCGCGGAGAATCCACCCGGACTTGGCGCCATCGCGCCGCAAGCAACGTGGAGTAGCTTTTATCGAAACCTCTACCTCGGAGGTTCCGTGCGGCTTTCACTCATCGCAGGCTGGATCGCGGGCAACACCCCGAAGCCCGAAGGTGTGAAGCCTGGGGACATGAGCGAGGCCTTGATGCGTCTGCCTCTCGGTGAGGTTGATAGCGTCCTAGGCTGGGACATGCCATGGCTGGATGCCTTCCTCACGCATCCCAAGCCGGATGGCTTTTGGACCCGGCTCGATCTCACCTCGCGCCTGCCAGATCTGCAACTCCCAGCACTGCACGTCGTCGGCTACTACGACTACTTCTCCCGTGAGTCGGTGGGCAATTTCATGATCATGCAAAAGCAGGCGCGTGATGCGAAAACACGCCAGCAGCAGCGCCTCATTCTCGGCCCGTGGGATCATGGCACCGTTGGCAAAACGAAGGTCGCTGAGGTCGAGTTTGGCCCTGAGGCCACGGTGGACACCTTTGCGCTTCAGATGGATTGGTTTGAACGCCATCTCAAACAAGACGCCGCCGCGCTGTCGAAACCCTTCCCGCCCGTACGCTACTTCTGTATGGGCGACAACGTCTGGCACGATGCCCAAACCTGGCCACCCGAAGGATTCACCTCGACCTCGTTCTACCTGCACTCCAATGGCAAGGCGAACACGCGCAAGGGCAATGGTCGCATTACTCGCACAGCAGCTACTCAAGACGAATCACCTGACACCTTCCACGCCGATCCTGAAAAACCCACACCCTCCACCCCCATCACTGAAGCACGCCCCATCAAAGCCGCCGTGTGGGGGCCTGTCGATCAAAGCGCCACTGAAGATCGCGATGACGTGCTCGTTTACACCAGCGAGCCGATGACTGAGCCGCTCACCTTCGCCGGCAACGCTGAAGCCAAGCTTCACGTCTCCACCGACACCCCCGATGCCGATTGGGCCGTGAAACTCATCGATGTGCATCCCGATGGCTTCGCACAAAACATCGCCCGAGGCATCCTGCGCGGTCGTTATCGTGCTTCTTTGCTCAAACCCGAACTGATGCAGCCTGGCCAGGTTTACGAGATCACCGTCGATCTCGGTCCGGTCGCCGCCACCCTCGCCGAAGGCCATCAACTCCGCGTGGACATCAGCGGTGCCGACTTCCCGCTCTACGACCGCAACCCCAACACCGCCGAAGGCATCACCAGCAGCAAGACCGCCATCGCCACCGAGCAAGTGCATCACAAACCCGGAGCGTTGTCGCGCATCGTGCTACCAGTGAAGTGAACGCTTTAGTCCCAACGTCGGCCTCATCCCGCTCAGTCCGCAGGTCATCACCCACTTCACTATTCGCGACGAGCGAGGCATCAAAGAAACGCAGCCCATCATCGACGACCTCGCGCCGCTGTTTCACCTCCGCAGAAACGCCCCGCCGATTCTTCTCGTCACCGGCGACCGTGAAAAAGAACTCATGGGCCGTTACGAGGAATGCGTCTTCTTCTGGCGCATGATGAAACTCACCGGCCACAAGCAGACCACGCTGAACGAACTCGATGGCTTCGATCACGGCAAGATGCCCGAACCGGCGTTTCCGTTGCTGCTGAAGTTGATGGAGGAGGAACGGTAATCCTTCCGTAGATTTTGTAGTCCGCTAGACAGCTTCAGCCAGTTTTCAAAGAGGTCTGGAATGAACGAACAAATCCATGAGACAGAGCAGCCGAGAAAGCTGCCAGAATGGGATCCAGCCCCAACTTGCTTTGCCATTCTTGCAAGCTTCGTGTGTTCTTAGTCCATGACTGCGGTGACTAACCCGAGCTACAGACAGGAGGCACGGCCCTTTCTTTGTCGAGTCTGACCTTGGCTGAGTCCAATAGCCAGAGGCCTGGCCTGCGGTGGATGTTTCTTTGGCACAGCCTTCATCAAACCAACACCGAACTTTGATCAGGCTCGGGGAAGAAGATCAGCGGCGGTGCGCCGGGCCCAGGCATCGGCATCGATCAGCGTGGGCAGATCGGGATGCTGAACGACGCTGTGCCTCTCCATCACGGCTGCGACAGTCTTCCAGATGGCCGGGAAGCTGGTGCGCTCGGCGAGGAAGGCCTCGACGGCGACTTCGTTGGCTGCGTTTAATACAGCAGGCAGGGTACCGCCAACCTCGCCCGCATGACGGGCAAGATCGAGAGCTGGGAAGTCCTGCGTTCTCGGCGCTTCAAAGGCAAGTGAGGCGAGCTTGGCAAAATCTAGCGGGCGCAGATTGTTAGGCACGCGGTCCGGCCAGGTGACGGCATACTGAATGGGAAAGCACATATCGCTGTGGCTAAGTTGGGCGATGACGCTGTTATCCGTAAACTCCACCATGCTGTGGACGATGCTTTGAGGATGTACGACGACTTCGATCTGACTCATCGGCACATCAAAAAGCCAGCGCGCCTCGATCATCTCCAGGCCTTTGTTAAAAAGGGTCGCGGAGTCGATGGTGATCTTCCTGCCCATGGTCCAGGTGGGATGTTTCAAGGCCTGCGCCAGGGTCACTTGAGGCAGCTGATCCGCAGGCAGCTGGCGAAACGGGCCGCCACTGGCGGTGAGCAAAATGCGGCGCACATCGCAGCCGCGATGCCCTTCGAGGCATTGAAAGATGGCATTGTGTTCACTGTCCACCGGCAGGATATCCACGCCTCGGCGCTTCGCAGCTTCCATCACTGCCTCGCCTGCCATGACGAGGATCTCTTTACTGGCCACGGCCAGATGCTTGCCCGCCTCGATGGCCGCCATGGCCGGAGCCAGCCCCGCCACGCCGACGATCGCCACCAGCACCATGTCGGCATCACTTGCCTGGACAAGATCCACCAACCCTTGTTCGCCGACGTGAATGACTACATCCGCAGGCAAAAGAGCCCGAGCACGCGCAGCGGAGGCTTCATCCGTAAGGCTCACTTGTTTCACTCCCGTCTCCAGCACCTGAGCCACGAGGGCATCCACACTTCGATGGGCTGCCAGTCCGACGATCTCCATCCGCTCAGGGATGTCTCGTGCCACCTTCAGCGCACTGGTGCCGATGGAGCCCGTAGAGCCCAGCAGCAGCACTTTACGTCTCGTCGGCTGGCTGGTGATGGGGCGACTGCTCATGGGGGGTCGTAGGAATTCTGAAAAACACGCTTTCTTAGCCTGCGATGGCCGACAGATAGAAATAAAACACTGGGGCGGTGAACAGCAGACTGTCCGTGAGATCCAGGATGCCACCGATGCCGGGGAATTTATGCCCGGAGTCCTTGATGGACGTGCAACGCTTCAGGACAGACTCGGCGAGATCTCCCGAGATGGCCGTCGCACAAAGGATGGGCGCCAGGATCAGGCCATGCAGCCAATCCAGAGGGCGCAGTTTTTCAGGCACGAGCCAGAGCAGTAGCACAGCTCCAGCAAAGGAGAATAAAAACGCCCCGACAAGACCTTCCCAGGACTTTGCCGGGCTGATGTGGGGGATCATTTTATGCTTCCCAAAGATGACGCCTAGAATGTAGGCCCCCATGTCACTGAACTTCGTGACCATGACCAGATAGATCACCAAAAACAAACCGGTCGGTGTTTGTCCGTCAGCCTGAAAATACATGAGGCGTGCGATGAAACCAAAGAAGATGACCGTGTAAACTACCCCGAACACCGTGGAAAAGATCCGCTGAAGTGTTGCGATGCCCTCAAGCTGATGCCGGTAACAGAGCAGGAAGGCCCCATGCACGCTGGCCGTGAGCGCCGCCAGATCCAACCACATGGGCGGTGCCACCTTATGACGCATCACCCACCAAAGGATCGTGCCCCAATAGGCCAGGCAGATGCAGAGCCCCAAAAAATTAAAGGAACGAGCGTGAGTGTCACTACGCAGCAGCCGGTAATACTCCACTGCTCCAGCCACACCAAAAAAGCCTGTCAGAGCGATAAGCACCCAGTCCGTCTTCCACTGCACCGCCGCCGTAATGATGCCCCAGAGGACCAAGGTGCTGATCAGACGAGAAGCAAAGACGCGCTGCTTGCTCGGCGTGGGGGCGACAGTGTCTTGGCTCATGAGTTCGTGGATGTGATTTAGAAGGCGCGCTATTTAGAGCAGTCAGCGCCGAAACTGCAATCATGGAGTTTTAGCGCCTAGGCTGGTTTCAATCCCCTGCGCGGGAGGTATTGGCTGGCTGATTGCTCGCAGGTAGGCAGGCTTTCCTCTTCGGACTTGTTGCGGTCATTGGGAAATCCAGAATGGTGCCATCACAAAGACAGCGAACACTGAATCCAGCGCCAGAGCTGTAAGCTGAACGCAGAAAAACACGGGGCGACGGGTGGGAAGGTAAAAGCAGACGGATAGCGAAGCACCAAGCTATAAACAGCAGCCATGATTAAAACCGGGCCGTAAGCCAACCAAGACCACACTGGAAAAGGAAAGAGCCCAAGAAAGCCGCCCCCACGGAATAGAAAGATCAGGATGAGAAATCACGCGAGCTGACCAAATGACTGGTATAAAATCGCCGTGCCGCCTCCGTCACGAGTCATGGCACTGATAAGAATCATCAGCCCTGCGAAAGCTAAAGCAGCGACAAGGTAGAGACAAAGAACGCCGGGCCAAAGACCCGTGATTTCTTAGCTCATCCGTCTGCCGTCAAGGTCAGGATGCCTCGGACTGAAGTGGATGTCGAGCGCCGAGACCATCCATCTCTTGAAACCGGGCATTCTTTGTCCGATAGCGAAAGCATGTCCAAACCAGCTTACAGCCCCATGACACCAGAACAGGTGCGCGAACTCCGCGACAGCCTGGAAAAGCAGGGCAAAAAACTCGTTTTCACCAACGGCTGCTTTGATCTGCTGCACGCAGGCCATGTCCGCTACCTAAACCAAGCGCGAGCGCTGGGAGATGCGATGGTGGTGGCACTGAACTCGGATGCTTCCGTGCGTAAGCTGAAAGGCCCGACCCGCCCGATCAACCGCGAGCGCGACCGTGCTGAGGTCATGGCTGCACTGCGCGCGGTGGATGCGGTGGTGATTTTCGGAGACAAGCGCGCCACATCGCTGATTCAGACCATCCGCCCGCACATCTATGCCAAGGGGGGCGACTACACGCCGGAGTCCCTCGATCCTGAGGAGCGCGGAGCC
>CANHTV010000149.1 GCA_947463285.1 Verrucomicrobiaceae bacterium
ACTGACTTGGCGGATCGCTCTGCCCATGAGCGTGGGGATGTTTTTTAACACGATGTTTAACGTCGTGGACACGCTTTGTGCGGGCTGGCTCGGCACGGAGGCCTTGGCGGCGCTGTCGCTATCATTTCCAATCTTTTTTCTCGTGATCGCCTCAGGCAGCGGACTGAGCCAAGGCAGCACGGCCCTGCTGGCGAACGCGCTCGGAGCCGACAGGCTGGATGATGCACGGCGCTTGTTTGCCCAATCGCTGCTCTTTGCCATCGTGGCCGGACTGATGCTTTCCCTGCTTGGCTGGCTGGCAGCGCCCTGGCTTTGCCAGCAACTCGGTGCTGAGGGCGAGTACCTGCGCACGGTGCTGGACTACCTGAATGTCATCCTCGCAGGTGGCGTATTTTTCCTCCTGACGATGATCTTGAACGCCGCCCTCTCGGCACAGGGCACGACCTGGGTTTATCGAAACTTTTTGATCGTCAGCTTTGTCGCGAATGCGCTGTTGAATCCCCTGCTGATGTGGGGTTTTGCAGGCATCCCCGCACTCGGGGTGAGCGGCATCGCGCTGGCGACAGTGCTGGTGCAAATCGGCGGCGTGCTGTTCCTGGGCAGTCATGTCCGAAAGCTGCCCTACTGTGAAAGCCTGCGCCTCCAGGACTTCCGACCTGATGCGACACTGCTGCGGCGCATCGCAGGCCAGGGCATCCCGGCTGCCCTTAACATGCTGACGGTAGCGCTCGGTGTTTTTGTCATCACCTGGTTCGTGAAACACTTTGGCAAGGAAGCCGTGGCCGCCAGTGGCATTGCCACACGCATCGAGCAGATCGTGCTCATGCCAGCCATCGGGCTAAACACGGCGGTACTCAGCATCGTGGGGCAGAATCATGGCGCAGGCCTGCATCATCGCGTCCGTGAGGCCTGGATCACCAATGTGAAATACGGAGCTGGGCTGATGCTGCTGGGCGGCCTGATCATCGGACTTCTTCGCGAGCACGCCATGCGCTTGTTCACGGATGACCCTATCGTCATTGGTCACGGCCGTGACTACCTGCTCAGCGCCACCTTCACCCTGGCGGCCTATCCTATTTTGTTCGTCACCGTCTTTGCCATGCAGGGCATCAAAAAGCCTGCCTATGGACTGTGGATGGGACTGTATCGTCAGCTGCTGGCACCTGCGGTGATCTTTCAAACCCTGGCCTTCACGCTTGCCTGGGGCACCTGGGGTGTGTGGTGGGGCATCTGCATCGTCAACTGGAGCGGTGCCCTGTTTGCCCTCTACTGGGGCTGGAAAAAGATCGGCCTCAGCCCCCGCGCCTGATTTGACAAACTCACGCACAACGCCAATGGCGTGCTTCCATGTCCGCCAAACCCGATCCCGCCACGCTGCCGTGCAGTCCTCTCGAAGAAACCGCCGGCCTGAAGTACTTCCCGCGCATGATCGCCAAGGTCCGCCTGCATGAAGCGGGTCAGCTCTGGGAAGATCTGCACGCCAACCTCGGCAAAGGCAGCGACGGGGCGCTGGTGGACTTTTTGCACATCCCCTACGACGAGCTGAAAGCCCGCGTGCTCCAAGGCGGCAGCGATGAGGAAATCCTCGCCTGGTGCCAGCAGCAGAGCCGGGTGCTGAATGACAACGAGAAGCTCATCTGGAACCACTACGTCAAAACGCTCGGACTGAATGACCACATCACCGCCATTTTGGCCAAGCGTAAAGCCGACGGCGGCCTCGCGGATCGCGATGACATCCAGACCATCGCTCATTATATCGACGTGGACGAGGGAAGGCTACCATAGTCATTTGGGCCCTTTGGCTACTCCCACGCCACTCGCATAAACTCCGGCGCGGGGCCTTTCCAGAGCGGGACTTCGTTGGCAGGGAGGCCGTGGTTGGCGCAGAGGCCGAGTTGGTCGATTTCGGACCAGTTTGTCGGCGAACCTTCAGCGGAGGTGAAGTCGCTCAGGGCAAGGGTGAGGGTTTGCGGAGCGTCGGTCCCTTGAATCTCGCGCTGGCAGACGAAGGTGCGGCGTGGACCGCGGTAGCTGCGCCATTCGTTTTGCTGGAGGACAATGCTGAGGCGATTGGTTTGCGGGAGTTTGAGGGTGATGTGCAGCTTGGAGCCTTCAGGACCGCGCCAGAGAGGATCGGTGACTTTGCGAGTCCAGAGTTGCTGATGAGTGGCGTTGCCGGCATTGAGCACATACCAATCGCGCATGCCATGCCCAAAGTCGTCGATGATCGTGGACGGTTTCGCGGTGAACTTCGGGTTCGCTTGCTTGACCTCGTCGGCAGTCTGCGAGTGGAGAAGGCTGCTGAGGCAGAGTTCGGTGATCGGTGTGCCGTAGCCAGGTATCTGTGCGAGCGATTCGCGCTTGGGCAGCGTGTGGTAAACATTTGCGAAGGCGAAGAGCGGCAGGTCGTGCGTGTGGATCGGCAGTCGGGCGATGGAGCCTTCGGCTTCCTTGACGACCTCGGCGCTGCGCCAGAAGCGGGCACGCGGATCGGGGTCGGTGCTGTAATAAATCTCCACGCGGTCCACGGGCAGCGTTTTCGCATCTGGTCGCACGTTTAGCATGGGCACGTCGTCGCTCGATTTGAGGCGAAGCTCGCTCTGCGGCGTCTCCGGCAAGGCTGCGCCACCTTTGAGATGCTGATCAAACCACAGCGGCATGGTGATGGCGACCTCGGGCGTGAGGCGGTGGTTCATGTGCGGCACCCAACTGTATCGCGTGGGCTGATTTGGAATGAGCGCGTTCGTGCGATATACGTCGTCCATCCAGCCGTGGAAGTCGTTCGTGGCGCTGCGATGCAACACCGGGCACTGGATGAGCGGCGCGTAGCTTTCAAAGCTGAGCGTCCGCTTGAAGACCTCGACCTCGCCATTGATCCGGTCCTACTGGTCCGTGCCGCCGATGAACGAATGCGGCCGCCATCCTCCTACCACTCATGGATCACCTCGACCTCCAGCGGGTCCTTTCGTGGATCAAAATCGGCCCACAACTCCACCACCGACTGCGGCACGCCCTCGGCGGCGAACAGCAACTGCAGCTCCAAGAGAGAAAGCGAAGCGACGGCTCCGGTTTGAAGAAGCGTGCGGCGGGTGGTCATGGCGTAGTTAAATGGGCAGGAGAATAGCTGCAAACGGGGCAGTGCAGAAAAGTGGCCTGCGCTGCTGTGTCTCTCCTTTATGCCAAGTGAAAGACCTCGAACTTTGGGCATCAATCTTGTTTTTGCTAACATCGCACCGATGTTCGCTTTCAAGTTTTTTGGAGGTTCGACATGTGAGCTGTTTAGAATAGGCTTTGGCCGCCACTTGGAGGCTGATGTTATTCATTTTAAGGCGTGGGAGCCTTAGTTTGGGCTCGATGAGGCAGCCAGCCACCCAGATTGAATGTTGATTGGTAGCGCTATTCATCGTCCAAGATTGTACTGCTCTTATTAAATGGGTGCGGCAGGCCCTTCAGCCTGCCGCTTGTTTTGAACTCTTTTTCCGCTTCGCCGGACGTTTTTTGCGTGCTTTCACGGTGTTATTGATGGCTGCTTCGGCCACTGATCTGGCATCTGGAGCTGGCACATTGAACCAATCACGGAAGAGGTGCCCGTTGATGACACGAACACTCGGGTCACTGGGATGCCAGTGCGCATATGGCGTGCGACAAGCGAGTAGATGACGATCCGAAGCTGCATCGCCCATGACCTCACGCACCTGATGCATCGGCTTGAGAGCTTTGGCATCGCCACCGGTTTCGTTCCACTTCGCTTCGATGAACTGCACGCGGCTATTCAGCCAAACGGCGAAGTCCACTTCCACGCCCTGCGCATCCCGCCAGAAGTAGATTTCTGCTGGGCTGGCCTGCGCTTCACGCGCCCGCTTGATCTGCCCCAGGACATAGGTTTCCCAGATCGCCCCGATGAAGGTGGACTCCAGCATCTGCTGCGGAGTTGCGAGGCCGAGCAGGAAGCACAGCAGTCCCGTATCGCGAAAATACAGCTTCGGCGTTCTGACGAGGCGCTTCCCGTGATTGCGGAAGTAAGGGGAGAGGATGTGGACGATGTTCGAGGTTTCCAGCACGCTGAGCCACTGCTTCGCCGTGCTCGCAGCGATGCCGATGTCGGAGGAAATCTTGTGCAGATTCACCTGCTGCACCGAAAGCGTGGCGCACATGCGCACAAAGCGTTCGAAGTCGCGCAAGTTCGTGACATTCACGAGCTGGCGGACATCGCGTTCGAGGTAGGTGGCCATGTAGCTCGCGTAAAAGTCACGCGCAGGCATGTCTGGAACGCGCCAGAGTTCCGGATACCCCCCGCGCCACATCATGTCTTCCACCTTCAGCGGCTGCATGGGGTTCGTGTCCATGAGTTCCGCCGGCGCGAGGGTGTCCACTTCGATGATTGCACAGCGACCGGCGAGGCTTTCGGACACGCTCTGCATGAGCGCGAACTTCTGGGAACCCGTCATCAAAAAGCGCCCCATGCGGTGGCGGTCCGCATCCACAGCCGCCTTGATCGAGCGAAAGAGAGCTGGAGCATACTGCACTTCATCGAGGATCACCACAGGGTGAGCCGCGAGGGAGTCGAGAAAAGCCGTGCCATTGTGTTCCGCTTCATGTGCCACGGACGGAAGGTCGAGCGTGTGAAACGGTGCATCCGGGAAGAGATCACGCAGCAAAGTGGTCTTTCCAGTCTGCCGCGCGCCCGTGAGCAAGATCACCGGATAGTGCTTCGCGACATCACGGATGCGGTCGGCAAGATGGCGCTGTATGTGGGTGATCATGGCAGGCTAAAGTTCCCCATGATTCTAAAATAGAATTTAATCGATTCAATCGCATATTTTACACGCACATTTATAAAATCATTAAAAACAATGCATTGCAAGGTTTATTTGACTTCCATATGAGCGTTGAAAACTCAAAAAAAGACGCCCCCAATGCTTAAAAATACTGCGAGCTGTGCGGTTGCCAAGACGACTCCGGAGTCTCTTCATTTGAGAATGCGCACCTCCGAGGGACAGACACTTTGTCTCCCATCGCCCATCGTTTGATTGTCTTGCCGTTTGTCAGGCATCGCTTCCTGCCCTCTTTGTTGCTGCCATGGCTCGACTGCCGCTCTACATCCAAATCGCCAACGCAGTCGCGAAGTTGATCAGTGATGGTGCACTGCGTCCTGGCGAACGCACGCCCTCTTTGCGCGCTGTCTGTGATCATCATCACGTCAGCATGAGCACGGCTGTCCAGGCTTTCGTGGAACTCGAATCACGAGGTCTGGTGGAGCCGCAGCCTAAGTCTGGATTTTTTGTCAAACATCCGCCCCCCAAGACAGACTTGGACCTGCGACCACACCCACCGCGTGTTCCCATGTCGGGCAGCCTTGGCAATCTGCACGCCAGCCTGTTTGATGCCGTGGCATCAGCGAACTTGATCGCTCTCGGGGGTGCGGTGCCGAGCGCGGACATCCTGCCGACGGTGAAGTTAAATCGCATGCTCGCTGAAAAAGCACGTCACGCGGGATCACGAGGTGTCATGTATGATCTACCACCGGGCTCTGAAACGCTGAGGCGGCAAATCAGCAAACGCATGCTCAAGGGCGGCGCAATCGTCTCGCCAGCGGAGATCATCACCACCTGCGGAGCCACCGAGGCGCTGATGCTCTGCCTGCGTGCTGTCACTCAACCCGGCGATGTGGTGGTCGTGGAGACCCCCACCTACTTTGGCCTGCTGCATGTTCTTGAAGCGCTTGCCCTGCGTGTGCTGGAGATCCCCACCGATCCTCAGCACGGCCTGAGGCTGGATGTGTTGAAGAGTGCTTTGAAGGACCAGCGCGTGGCCGCCTGCATCGTGCTTCCGGCCTTCAGCAATCCTCTAGGAGCCACGATGCCTGAGGATAACAAACAGCAGCTCGTGGCCCTTTGCAAAAAGCACGACATCCCTCTGATCGAGGACGACGTCTTTGGCGAGCTGCCTTTCGGGCCCAAGCGATCCCGAACCTGCAAATCCTATGATGACTCGGGCATCGTCTTGTTTTGCAGTTCCTTTTCGAAGACACTGGCCCCTGGATATCGAGTTGGCTGGGTGACTCCAGGCCGCTTTTTCCACCAGGTTCGAACGGCCAAGCTGACTCACACGCTGGCGACAGCGACTCTGCCGGAACTCGCGATTGCTGGCTTCCTGGCCGAGGGCGGCTACGACCACTGGCTGAGGGGAGCGCGCGCGATCTACAAGAACAACGTGATGCAAGCACGGCGCGCCATCCTCGGGGCGTTTCCTGAGGGCACAACGGTCACTTCACCGCAGGGTGGCTTCCTGCTCTGGGTCACCATACCGCTCAAGGTGGATGCCCTGCAACTTTATGAACGGGCGCTGGCACGCGGCATCAGCATCGCTCCAGGTCACATGTTTTCTCTCGATCAACGCTACACCAACTGCATCCGCATCTCCTGTGGCGAACACTGGTCAGCACGCATCGCTGGGGCCATCAGGACTCTTGGCGAGCTAGCCAAGCGACTGGCTGAGTAAAAGATCCTTGGTTCAGATCTGTACGGGTCACGAATTTGACCATCTGTATCTGGCTGCTTCACGTGCTGAGGCGAACGTGGCGGACATGAATCTGATTCCATGCTTCCCCCTCCTGGCCAAGATGACACCCGAAGGCCTATTCGTGATGAGAACTGTCGGCGTGATCGGCCTGCTCGTGCTGATACCCACAGGCGTTCTCCTGTGGAAAAAACAGGATGAATGGTTTGGCCGCTGTGGCGACACGCCGAGCGAAACAAGCGGTGGACTCATGTATGGCCGCATGCATGTCTGGGTGCTCTACATCGGCGCTCTGCATGTCGCTCTGTGGTTCGCCCTTTGATTCGGCCAGTGGGAAATGACCTTCGAATTCTTTCGATGCTAACTTCCACGGCGGAAATGACCTTCGAAGCCTTTCGCAGCCAACTTCACTGCAACCATCATCAGCCTGGGCAAGATTTCAAAAAACCAACTGGCAGAAAATGAATGGCCTCCTGTCGTTGTGAAACTTAATGCTACAGCAAAATCTACGCTTGGCTTTGCAGAGGCTATCCGTTAATTTGATTCATCATGGCAACCCACGAACTCTTTGCTCAAGTCGCGCGTCTCCCCTCTGAAGAGCGGCGTTTTTTGGCGGAAATCATCTGGGAGACGGTGGATGCCGACTTGCCTGCCCAATGGGAAAACGACGCCACGATTTCTGCCGAGGTCGAGAGACGTTTCGCGGCCTTCAAAGCCGGGCGTGAAAAGGGCTTGAGCCACGACGAGGTCTTCGCCGCCGCCAAGGTGCTGGCCGCATGAAGATCGTCTATTCGGAGCAGTTCCAAGCAGAGCTCTGCTGCGTGACCGGGCGCTACAGCGCCGAGGACAAGGCGCTGGGTCGGCGCTTCGTACAAACCGTCGAAAACGCAGCTTGGGAGATTCAGGCGGACCCGCTGCGCTAGCGTGTGTTTGATGGGCGTGTGCGCCGCTGCCTCGTTCCCCGCTTCCCCTTACATCATCTATTATTTGGTCGAGGATGAGGTGCTCTACTTTGGAGCCCTGCTGCACAGCGCGAGACACCCGGAAGCTTATCGCGGCTCATTCACCGACCTGTAGGAAAACTCGCTGGAGAGACCGCCACTTTATGCTCTGCTCGACCAGGAACGCGCGGCAGGATAGGGAGCGGTCTTGGCATTGATGCCGACAAGCTGCTCTTCAAGAGCAAGTAACTGATGATCAAGGGTTTGGGAAGCCTTCGAGGCAGGTGATCAACTGTGGAAATGAGGTGTAAACTTGCACTGAATGCCTGGCATCTTTTTCGCTGAATGCCTGGCATCTTTTTCGTCTTTTTCGTGAAACGAGCCACCAGCGCACCAGAAAATACACGAAAACAGTCAATAGACCCGCGATGGCATTGTTGAGAATCTCCTCCCATTGGAAGAGCTTTTGTTGGTCATCGAACCACTGGTCGAG